>CAYINK010000094.1:0-4688 GCA_964364765.1 uncultured Gammaproteobacteria bacterium | reverse complement strand
GTAGGCGGGGATCCAGTCTAATAATACAACAGTTGAAATTATAGCATGGATCCCGGCCTTCGCCGGGATGACGAAGAAAACAATATTTACGATTTCTTTTTTAGAAGATAAATTGTCTCAAAGAAAGTGGGAAGTTTAAAGAATGACCGGCGTAAAATAGAAACATTTTTGAGGGAGGTGAATAAGTTATACCAATATTTTTTCTGGAAGACGGATATGCGGGAGAAATCTCTTTTATGAAAGAGGCTCATCCACCTGTTCTCAACGGTATATATCTTATGAAGTACAAATTTACTTGAAACACGAGTACACTCCTCAATTGCCAGGGCGATCTTGGACCGTTCAATACGCTCAAGTACGTCAAAGGTGATAACCAATTCAAACTCATTGTCTTTAAAGGGAAGGTCTATAATACTCCCTTCTTTTACATACGGTCCCACGGTCTCATGCGCGATTTCACGGGCTGTTTTTGATATTTCAGCCCCATATGCGTCAATGTCAAATAATCGGAGTGCTCGAATTAATCTTCCTGTGCCGCACCCCACATCTAGGCAGTTTTTTGGGTTTATATAGATTTTGATAAGGAAAGCTCGATAGATAGACGCAAGATTTTGGAGAAAACGCCCCATATATGATTCTCGTGAATGGAAAATGTATCCACTTTTTTTTCCGTGATAATATTCACGGTCATAGAATCCGGCATCGATCTCATAGGGCATGATGACCGTACCTTTGAATTCATCACCTTCGATGATTTTCCTCAAATTCTCAAAATCATGGCCATTGGCAACTGCCGCAGTCAAATGAAGTTTTTTTGCAAGAATAGTTGCAATGGGATCAAAAGGGAGGTTCATTCCCGGGGTCCATTTATCTCCAACCAAGTCTTCACATTCCTCCCAGGTTAGTTTTTTAATTATCTTTGCGTCTTTAAATTTATTAGGATCACGATCATAAATCCAATCAATATTGGAAAGATTAATCATAATTTGAGCATCATAAAGTTGAGCTACTTTTACCATGCAGTAATCAGTTGACCATCCCGGCTTCCATCCCGAGGCAATTACTACCGGCTCTTTCCAATTGCTCAGTTTTTTATCGTAGTCGGAGATGACGCGAGGATGGGCAATATCTTGAAACACCGTGCGTAAAAGATGGGCATTGAGACGAGTTACATGTATTCCCAACCAATCCAAATCCTCATCAGTCATGGTCCCAATTATTGCTTTTCCGGCATCACTATAGGTTCGTGAAAGTTTACCACCTCCTGCGACCAGAAAAAATCTTTTTCCCTTTTCGACCTCTTCGCGTATAAACACATTCAACTTTTTTATAAAATCAGTATCTATTCCTCCGTTGGGTACGATCAAACTCCCCCCGACCGAGATGACAATGGGTGGTTCTTTATACTTAAACATAAAAGTGCAAAAAAATCCCCACCATTGGTGGGGTTATCTTATTTGATTACTTAAAAATAAAAATTATTCTTAACATACTTAATATGTATATATTATACACGGTACATTGGCAGAATACAATACCCCAAAGATTCTCCATCTCCCATCATAATATTCCCTGCCCGATATTAAATATATAGCTTAATAGCTTAGCAAAGAAATAAGAAAGGATTAGAAGAATAAACCCAACCACTCCAGCGGTAATTTTTGCCCTACCAGACTTCATCTTTTCAGGAGTGCCCTGGGACATCATCACATCATACCCACCCCAGATAAGCACGAGAAACAGCATAACTCCTGCAAGAGACATGATAAAAGGGATGAGGATGTTGATTACGTCTCCGATGGTGTTGATACCCTCAAGCGGACCTTTTATTTGGACCCCTCCAACTCCGATATTTTGTGTCAATAAACGAGAATTCATCTCCTGAAGAGCTTCAAACTTTTAAATACCAAAATCATGACGATGTGTATAGCTACTGAAATAGTAATATAAATATTGATTCTCTGCAAGAGGTCAGCCGTGTTTTGTAGCCATACTTCAGGGAATGCCACGGATATTTTAATGTTGGTGATATAAAAAACGGTTCCTGCGATGAGGCATAGGGGTATTATGTATATAAGATCAACCAGATCCTGACGGGATGAAAACATATTAGCCGATACGGAAAAGAGCAGATACCCAAAAATAAGGGTAATAATCATGTGAGTATGGGGAAATAAATGAAAGGCTCCCACGAACCAGAAGAAAAAAAGCGCTCCGAAAAAGGGGGCAACCCCCACGATGATTGACCGCACCACATCTGTTTTCTTATAGGTAACCCTTCCAAGCTGGAGATGATTTTCTTTCCAAGTAGGCATAATGTGTACTTCTCCCACTTGAAGAAAGAGAATAGTTGCGGCTATGTAATGAGATAATTCGTGTAAAATCGTACCCGGCAAGAATATGACGGCAATCGTTGAGAAGATCACGTCTCTTCTTCGGATAAAGAGGTGAAGAAAATGAAATAATTCAGTGAGCATATACCTTGAGACAAAATAAAGAATGAAGATACTGGTGATAAACAAAAAGAAAGTAAGTAATAAACTATCCATGGATTTGTTTTTGGATGAGGAGAAAAAGGACGATGCTGGCAATTAGCGCGGTGATAGTTGCGAGTAATAAAAGAACGGTATTAAAAGTGCTTTCAAAATTGCTATTTTCCTTTATACCCCATTTTTTTGGGTCAAGAGGAGTAAAGTGTTGAGACATGTCAATAATTATATATTATTTTTGGAAGGTTGAAGTGATGGGTCCTGGACTTGAGCCGGTATTTCCGGTTCTGGTTTGACTGGAGGAGTATTTTCTGTGTCTTCATATAATTCTTGCAACTTACTGCTGGCACATTTGGAACATACGAGTGTTGAGTTAGGAACAATTTCTGTCTCAAATCTGTTTGCACACACTTCGCATACATATTTTTTTACTGGATTCTTAACCGTCCCCCCGCCTTGGTTTTCTACTTTATCCAGATTAAATACAAAATTTTGTCCATCAAAATCAACTGCTACTTGATTGCCGGCACTCATCTTCTTTTCGATGATGAGGCTTGAGATGGGATTTTCAACCAATTTTTGAATGGCGCGTCTTAATGGGCGTGCTCCGAATACCGGATCAAATCCGTTGCGAACTATTTCTTTGACAGCCGCGTCCGAACAGCTAAATCCCATATCCTGCTCCTCCATGGCTTTGACGACACTTTTTAACTGAATCTCAACGATCCGTTTCATGTGAATAAAGCGAAGAGGCTCAAACATGATAACTTCATCAAATCGGTTGATGAGTTCGGGACGGAAAAATTTGTGAAGTTCCGCCATAACTTTTTCTTTCAAATATCCAAATTTTTTCTTCTCAATTTCATCATCAATTTTAAGTTTTTCTTCAACTTGACTTTGGAGGGGAAAATCTTTGCCAAAATACTCATCCATCCGTTGCATCGTCCACTTTGTTTCGGAAGATAACTTAAACCATACTACTTCACCTACAACTATTATCTCCTTGCCTGCGGGTGAAAAAGTATGGATATCCCAATAGGTAGTCGGTAAAGTTCCTTTTTCAATCGACTGTCCTTCAAAATAATCTTTTAAGAAACCCGTCTGCCAATCATCCGCATTCATCTTCCGTCTCCAGAATCGATCTTTATAAGTTACAATTTCCATCTCATCCGGAGTAAAACAATGGGTTTTGAGACTTGCGGTCGGAAGTTGTTCGTCGGGCGCGTCGGGAAGGGCATTAATAACGACTCCTTTCTTAAAATATTCAATTAAGGTCGTCTTCTCCCATGATTTACCCGTCGTTGAGGTTCGATAATACATGTCTCCGACTTTAGTAACTGCTTCAACTCCACTTCCTGACATCGCTTGCGAGTCAAATCCATGGATGGGAAACTCTGCCTTTTCTTGGCCTGTTATTTCCTGTCCGGCAAAGTAATCTAGGAGCATTTTTTCTCCCCACTTGCCAGTCTCACCTTCTTTTTCGAATACTTTATTACCGATAGTTAATATTTCGCGCCCTCGCGGTGAAAAAGTATACGTTGAAAGAACATTGGGTTCTTCAACCTGGTCTTTTCCCGATTTCATGAGCTCGGCTTGGATGACTTGTGACCCGATGTTGGACGTACAGATGACTACCGTGTTTTTAAAAGTCACGGTATGACCTTTATTATCCGTCAGTCGCCCATCATCAAGCACCTGAAGTAAGATGTTGAAAATATCAGGATGTGCTTTTTCTACCTCGTCAAATAGGACTACTGAGTAAGGTTTACGACGTACTGCCTCGGTCAATTTCCCCCCTTCTTCGTATCCAACATAGCCGGGTGGTGCGCCAAGAAGCTTCGCAACTTCGTGCTTCTCCATGTATTCGGTCATGTCAAAACGGATCATTGCCTCCTCTTGGCCAAAGAGAATATCGGCAAGCGTTTTGGCAAGCTCAGTCTTTCCTGTTCCGGTTGGACCTAAGAAAACAAAGCTTCCGATGGGGCGTTGGCTTGATTTGAGTCCTGCGCGACCACGTCGTACCGCTTGCGCAACTGAGGAAACCGCATCTTCTTGTCCTATGAGCCGTTTATGCATGATGTCTTCAAGATGGGCAAGTTTATCCATCTCTGTTCCCGTAATTTTTGAAATAGGAATACCGGTCCAACGGGAAACGATATCTTTGATTATTTGTTCGGAAATAGCGGTCGTCGTCTGCGC
>CAYINK010000093.1:0-4738 GCA_964364765.1 uncultured Gammaproteobacteria bacterium | reverse complement strand
AGTCTTCCTTACGGGAGCACCTGCATCTCCCGGAATTGCAATTGGTCCTGTCAAAATCATTCACTCCCCCCATGAAATAGATAAGATAAAAAAGGGTGATATTCTTGTTGCGCCTCAAACAAACCCGGATTATGTACCTGCCATGAAACGTGCGGCCGGTATCATAACTGAAAAAGGAGGGAGAACATCGCACGCCGCAATCGTATCTCGAGAGTTGGGGATACCTGCAATCGTAGGGGTTGAAGGTGCTACACAGAAATTAAAAAATGAAATGGTTGTATCGATTGACGGGAAAGCGGGGGAAATATATAAGGGTAGCATATTAGCAGACGTCAAAAAAGTATCGGATATGCAGAAAGAAGAAGAACCAGCGCATAGGTATAAAACCCTGACTAAAATATATGTAAATTTGGCCGAGCCTGAGATGGCCCTCAAGACTTCTAAGCTAGATTGTGACGGAATAGGACTTTTGCGTGCTGAGTTCATGGTGGCAGGAATTGGTACGCATCCTAAAGAATTTATCCGACTAAAAAAAGAAGATGTTTATGTCCAAAAATTAGTGACGGATCTTCTCAAATTTGTAAAACCTTTTAGTCCGCGTCCGGTCATATACCGAGCAACCGACTTCAAGACAAATGAATACCGTCATCTCAAAGGTGGAAAAGATTATGAACCGTATGAGGAAAATCCGATGATTGGTTTTCGAGGCGCAAGCAGATACATAGCCGACCCCCGCGAGTTTAATTTAGAACTTCAGGCAATCAAAAGAATTTGGGATATGGGATACACCAACCTGCACCTCATGATTCCTTTTGTACGAGTGCCATGGGAAATAATACAAATAAAGGAACTGGTAAAAAAGTCCGGTCTTTTGTCCCTTCCCGGTTTCCGTCTTCTCATCATGGTAGAGGTCCCCTATTGCGCTCTTAATTTAGAAGAGTTTATTGAAGTTGGCATTTCGGGTGTTTCAATTGGCACCAATGATCTGACCATGATGCTTTTGGGAGTTGACCGAGACAATCAGGAAGTTGCAAATGTGTATGATGAACGGAATCCGGCAATCATACAAGTGTTGGAGTATATTGTTTCCACTGCCGCAAAGCATGGAATAACATCCTCAATCTGCGGGCAGGCGGCTTCAGACTACCCCGATATTGTAGAACGCTTAGTTAGGGCAGGAATTACCAGTGTTTCGGTCAATCCTGATGCGGTCTATCGTACTCGTGAATTGATTTACCAAATAGAAAAAAGACATTTCGAGGCCATAAAAAAGTAACCTATGTCAACCATCAAGGAGATACATGCCTATGAGATAATAGACTCAAAAGGCTATCCCACTATTGAGGCGCGTCTTACTATGGATAGTGGATTGTATGTGGTGACATCGGTTCCCGGTGCCTCGACTGTTTCGACTAAGGAAGCAGTGGATCTGAGAGACCAGGATCCCAACCGTTTTTTTGGTATGGGAGTAACTCACGCAGTATCTTATGTAAACGAACTTATTGCACCCAAAATAAAAGGCGCTTCGGTAAACAAACAATTGGAGATTGATAAATGGCTGTCACAAGCCGACGGTACGGGAAATAAGTCCAGACTTGGAGTAAATACCATATTGACGATTTCACAACTATTGGCCAAAGCAGGCGCGTTGAGCGCAAATCTTTCCCTCTATAAATATATAAATCAGTTGTATAAGTCTGTATATAAAGAAGAAATACCTGTCGAAAAAATTCCTACCCCCATGTTTAATTCAATTAACGGAGGAGCGCATGCTAATAATACGCTCGACTTTCAGGAATTTCAAATAATCCCCTCCTCCTCTTTTACTTTCGGCACTGCCTATCAGAAGGCGGTCGAAATATTTTCAGAACTGAAGCGGGTGCTTGAGTATCGCAACGCGACTACCTCAGTGGGTGACGAGGGAGGGTTCAGTCCTAATTTGACCACTAATTTGGACGCCCTTGAGATATTGACTGAGACGATAACACAGAAGAAAATGAGGTGTGGTTTGGACATTTTCCTGGGAATTGATTTGGCGTCAACTCACTTTTATCGTAACGGACAATATACGATAAAGGATAAAACTCACTCCCTGCGCCAGACCGAATACCTTGAATTTTTGGAGGCAGTTACTAAGAATTATTCAGTATTGGTGCTTGAAGACCCTTTTGCGGAAGATGACTGGGACGGGTGGAAAAAAATAAGCAGTAAAGTCTCTTCGAATATTTACATCATCGCAGATGAGCCCATCAGGATGAACAAGGACAGACTTGCGTATGCCATAAAGGAGGGTGCTTGTACGAGTTTTCTGATCAAACCAAATCAGATAGGCACATTGACTGATGTGCTTGAGTTGGTTAATATTGCACGGCGAGGGAATCTGACCTATGTAGTGGCGTCCCGGTCTTCTGAAACCAATGATGATTTTGCGGCAGACTTGGCTGTTGCCATCCAGTCTGAATTTGTGAAATTTGGAGCTCCGACTCGGGGTGAGCGGGTTGCAAAGTATAACCGCCTGTGGCAGATAGAGCGCGACGAGTTAGGAAAATAGTTGAAAACAGTTAATAACAGTTGGAACTAGTATAATGGGGGTATGATAGGAAAAATTAAGGGAGTACTGAGTTCCGTTGAAGGAAACGTAGGTTTGATTGAAACACCGGGAGGTGTATCATACGAGGTTTATTTAACTCCGAATCTTCTTTCAAAAAAAATAGGCAGCGTGATGGATATCCGCAGTTATCTGCAAGTACGAGATGATGCGTTTGTTCTGTTTGGTTTTGAGTCTGTTGATCAACATCACTTCTTTAAGCTCCTTCTTTCGGTATCTGGAGTTGGTCCCAAAACTGCGTTTAATGTAGTGTCTCATACGCGAGTAAACGAACTTCTACAGGCAGTGAAGGAAAATGATGTGGAGTATTTTACTCAAGTGCCCGGTCTGGGGAAGAAAACCTCTATGAAGATAATTCTTGAATTATCACAGAAGGTAAAGTCTGAATTTAAGTTTAACCAGATGAATATGTCTGATGATGACAAGACAGTCATCGAAGCACTGGTTGCATTGGGTTATAAGACGCAGGAGGCAAAAAATCTCTTTTCAAAATTGCCAAAGGATTTATCTATTGAAGAGAAAATAAAACATGCTTTGAAATTGACGGTACAAAAAAAGTAGCCATATGTCATTGCGAGGAGTCCTCCGATTCGGAGGATGACGTGGCAATCTTAAATATTACTTAGATTGCTTCGCTATATGATGACTGGCTCGCAATGACAAATATAAATATGAAAGACAATAAACAAGAATATAATTTACGTCCTACGAAATTGGCCGAATATATTGGCCAAAGGAAGATAGTGCAAACACTTCAATTATTTTTGGATGCTGTGAAAAAAAGGGGTATTGCCACTGAACACGTTCTTCTCTACGGACCTCCCGGAATTGGGAAGACAACTCTTGCCTTTATTATTGCAAATGAGTTAGGTGGAGATATTAAAATAACCTCAGGCGCCGCTATCACAAAAGTTGGAGATCTTGCGGCCATTCTTACCAATCTTAAACAAAACGATATTTTATTCATTGATGAAATTCATCGATTACCAAAAGCTGTGGAAGAAATGCTTTATCCTGTGATTGAAGACTATGCCCTGGACATTATCATCGGTAAAGGTCCCGCCGCGCGGACCGTGCGTCTTCCCATACCGAAGATAACTATCGTTGGCGCAACTACCAAACTTGCGCTTCTTTCCGGCCCCCTTCGTGATCGATTTGGACTCATCCTGCGGCTAGATTTTTATAATGAAGATGAAATGATCACCATCATTAAAAGAGCGGCACAAATTCTGAAAGTTCCATTAGCAGAAGAATCTGCAAAACACATCGCTATACGTTCGCGAAGGACTCCTCGCATCGCAAACAGAATACTTAAAAGGGCGAGAGATGTAATCGAAGTAAATAAACACAAGCAAATTACGAATCAATTGTTAGATGAATTGTTTAATTTACTAGGAATTGACGAATTAGGACTTACTGATGGAGATTTAAAATATTTAAACCTAGTTGGTGAAAAGTATCAAAATAGTCCGACGGGAATTGAAACCATCTCTCTTTCACTATCTGAGGATAGGCAGACTGTTGAGGAATTCATCGAACCTTATTTGCTTCAACTCAACTTGATAAATAAAACTTCGCGGGGAAGAGTACTGACTCCTAAAGCGTTAAAACATCTTAAGATAAAAACTACTCCAAGTGCGGTAGAACAGCAGAAGCTGGTTTGATATAATTTAGCTACTAGCCTTTAGCCATTAGCTTTTAGACACATTTTAGTTAGTTTAATTTTGTGTTGCAAATTGCTAGTAGCTAATAGCAAAAGGCTAAAATGCCCGGGTGGCGAAATGGTATACCTGCCTGCCGGCAGGCAGGCGCGCATGACACGACTATGTGGTATCTTTATATTTTAAAAAGTATAAATACGGGTAGATTTTATAAAGGATTGACTGGAGATTTGGATGAAAGATTAAAAAGGCATAATGCTGGTAGAGAATCAGCAACTAAAACTATGCCACCATTAACATTGATACATGTTGAGACTTGTGAAACGAGATCGGAAGCACGCAAATTAGAAAAATTTTTTAAGTCAGGATACGGAAGAGAGGTTATTAAGGAAATTGCTGAATAGATGTTGCCCGGGTGGCGAAATGGTATACGCGCAGTCTTGAGGAGGCTGTGGAGCAATCCGTGGAG
>CAYINK010000092.1:0-4859 GCA_964364765.1 uncultured Gammaproteobacteria bacterium | reverse complement strand
TAATATTTGGGAATAATGACAAAAAACAAAATGAAATAAAATTGGAAGAGCGAAAACCAGAAAAAATAGGCACTCATATCTTCTATCCTTTTCCTGAAAATTACCCCCGCCCCCATTACTTGAAAAACGATGAGGGCAGGAAAAATGGGTAACAAATATCTTCCCTGGATATCCCCCGAAAAGCGAATAAGTTTGTGACGTAAACCAACTGAAAATAAAAACAGAACGAGAGAAGTGGAAAAAATAATAAGTATGTTGTTATGTTTTTCTTTTTGTTTCATCATGTGTATGAATCCAATAAAACTCAAGCAGAAAAAAAATGCGGTATAGAGAATAAAAAAAATTTTGAACGGATACGGATCACCCCAGCCCCAAAATCCCGCGTAATGCATAATCGTGTGCCGGAATTCCAAAATGGCTTGGATGATTGCCTGGCCCAAATTATAATGAGGAAGATTAAATTTGCCCATGATAGCGAAGTTGTCTACGATCGGTGTTCCATATCTTGATATGTTCAACAACAGCCAAGGGGAAATAAGAAGTAAAGACGCTCCAAGATACAGTAGACAGTTTTTAATATATTTTTTACTCCATTTCTGTTTCTGAAAAAGAACAATAGCGAAAAAAGGGACCAGCACTATTCCCTGAAACTTTGTCCACACGGAAAGGCCACAGATTAAAGAGAACAACAATACATGTTTTAATGAAATTGTATTGCCGATTTTAAACACGATCCATAAAGAAAGAAGGGAAAAAAATAATAGAGCAATGTCAGGGTTCACTGCAATACCCGCTTTTAATGTAACAGGGTTTATTGCAAAAAATACGGTGAGATTTTCTGCAACATCAGTTTTTTTGAAAAGATATTTTAAAATTTGATAGGCGAGGAACACGGAGAGAAAATAAAAGAGAGTTGACGTTAATCGCACCACATAATATTGGGTAACCATATCAAGACGGAGGAGAGTAGAAATTGAAAAAGGGACAACCCCCACCGCGTGATAAAAAATGGGTTGGTGACCCTGTTTACTCAGGGGGTTATTTATTTTTGGGAAACCAACTGCTCTATTTTTTTGTAACATAAACTTTTTTATTTTTTCAAAATCAGGGATGATATAATTTTCACTCGCCACCCGAGTAGTATTAAGTACTTTTTCAAACGTATCCAGTAGTTGATAGTTCGTTAAAGTATGTACATCCCGCACAAGGCGTGGATATTGAAGGCGAGTTAAAAAATATACTATTTGATAGTGTTCGGGTTCATCTGGCGCCTGAAAAGGAGGAGATATGATGAAATAGATGAGATAAGAGAGCACGATAAGATAGAGCTTCAAATGGCGCACCATAGCACCTATTGTATCAAACCTAAATCCTCTTGACTTCTCATTTTGCGCGGGGTATAGTTTATACCTATGTCAGTCGTACATCTTTCAAAAGACACATTTACTTCGGAAGTCATTAACAAAAAAGGCGTGGTATTTGTTGATTTTTATGCCGAGTGGTGCGGACCGTGTAAGATGACCGCTCCCATCATCGAACAACTTGCGACGGAGCAAAAAGACATTGTATTTTATAAGGTAGACGTGGATAAAAACAGCGAACTCGCTTCACAGTATTCCATATTTTCCATTCCCACGTTTGTCATCTTCAAAGACGGGCAGATCGCCGCTCAATTTTCTGGTGCCATGGGCAAAGAAGGGTTTACAAGCGAAATCAAGCGGGTACTAGGTCAATAATCTCCTAACTCTTTATCACACGTATTATCTTTCCATGAACTACACGAAGCGCTAAGTGTGCTTGCGTGAGGATAAAGACAGCAAACTCTGCCAACCAACGGTAAGAGGAGGTAATAGGTTCATGCAATCCTTTTATAATCTTTTCATCCGAAATGGGGAGCTTAATATTTTTATAGGATGAAAACTGAGTTGAGGAAACGGGTTGAAGGCCAATCATGGTAAGGTCTGAGGGGAGCTTGATGGACTCAGCTCTCGGTTGGACATATGGTTTTACCTCATCAGATGGCTCGTGTTCGACAGACTCTTGCAAATGTAAAGATTCGGACGGTCCCAGAATCGGCTCGGCTTCTTTGGGCAAACCGGAAGATTGCGGTTGCAACTTCTTTATAAGATCATCGATGGGGGTAAAGTTTTGCGCGGCCATAAATTTATTATAACGGAAAAATTAGGCGCATGTTGAACGCCCCACCTCTTCTGCATATTTTTCTTTTGTAATACCACAATGGGGGCACGAAGTTTTTCCTTCACCCGAGGGGATGGATTGATGACACTTAGGGCAAGGGAAAGAATTATTTTGTATTTCTCTTGAGAGAGGATTTTTATTTTCATTTGTAAGAAGTCTGCGTTGAGTGCTATGTAAAGAAACAACATTTTCTAATGAGTTTTGAGCAATAAGTCCCTGGATATCTTCGCTGCTTACCGTTGACGTCGTCGAACAACCATATAATGTGTATGTACCATTATTTTTTTCTACGTATGGTTGAATGACAGCCAAATATCTTCGCATGAGATCGTCTTCTTTCATCATAGCAGTTGTTGTTTTGTCTCCAACAGGTTCAAAAATTTGAGTCCGTTTTTCTCCTTGCTTCTCTAGCATTTTTTTCATTTCGCACATGGTAGAAGACAAAGTTCTTATTTCTGGGTTTTTTGAATTACGTCGGGAAATATAAATAAGATTATTTTCTTTATCCGCATATTGCTTCATGTATGCAAAAAATTCATTTACTCCCATAGATGTTTGTATTGGGTGGGTAAGATAATACATCTTGCCAACCTCAGGCGAGTCAAATCGGGGATGTGTACCATTAGTTTGTTCTTGTATATCTCCCAACAATGAAAGTATGGGAAATTCTAGTCTTACTTTTATATCAAAGTGGGTAGATTGATTTTCAGCCGTTTTAAAACTAAAATATAACCGACCAGCGTCAAAATGAATTCCCTCAAATCCCGAAGCACCATCTGGTGAATACCAGACACCTACGCTGTCAAGAGGGGCATTTGCAATTTGCGTCTCATATTTTTTAAATCCTACCAATGTGGCGCCACCACGCTCTCGATCATCAATCTGGTTTTTAATATTAAAAAGAGGGTGGTCTTTCGGTTGAGAGTATAACTCACCGCGTATAAAATGATATGTTTGAGGGAGAGCCACCGCCTCGTCCATTAAGAATTCTCGCCTATATGCCTCAAGATTGCGTTTACCTTCATATTCAGCTAAAGGATTACCGAATAAACAAGCTACAGCATGATAGCGTGCAACTTCTGCACTCACGGATATACCAAACTGTTTGCGTTCTTGTCCTACAAATCCAACTTCGGCCATATCTTTTTCCCTGCTCGGGGTACGTCTTGGGTAGTATCGGGCTCTCCTCCGATTCGGAGGATTTACCGTTGCGGCACAGCTACTGATTTACACAGTATTCCTATACTAAAAAAACAAAATTTGCGATTTGTTTTTTCAGTATCCACCCATCTAATCCACTTTTTCCCCTGGAAAATAGGAATTTTCTGGGGTCAAACTGGAGTAAGATGGGTATAGACCTCAAGAACACTAATAACTAGCTCATCATATCAGACGACCACCTCATTTGCATTATAAATTCGTGCGAATGTGAAAAGGAGATCGGAGAGGCGGTTAAGATAGCGGATAATAGTTGAAAGTTGAAAGTTCAAAGTTAAAAGTTTTTTTGAATAAAAATATTTAACAACACCTCGTTCTGTGCGGCGGCAGACAGTGCGGGCGATGTGGGTATGTACGGAAAGCTCCGTCCCTTGGGGGAGGATAAATTGAGTTAGTTGAGGAAGTTTGGATTCAAGAGTGTCTATGATTTTTTCAAACTTTATTATTTCTTTAGCCAAATAATCGAGATTTATTTTTGCCCCCGCCAAATATCCCATAATTTGATAAAGATCTTTTTGTATAAAAGTAAAAAGCTCTTTATCGTCCTTATTTTTGGCTTTTGAGATTAAAAGACCTAGATATGCAGATAATTCATCAAGTCCTCCGTAAGCCTCAATCTGTCGATCGGATTTAAGCACGCGTTTGCCCCCGAATAGGGAAGTGGTTCCATCATCACCGGAGCGGGTATAAACAGGCATAGATAAAATTACAAATATCAAAATACAAACATCAAATTAAATTTAAATTTTAAATTTTGAAATTAAAAATTGATTTGTGGATTTATCATTTGAATTTAACATTCCGAGTACCCACAGCCATAGCACTTCTTACATCCTTCCTCATGAGCTAAAAGAGCTTCTCCACAAGATGGGCAAAGGTCATAAAGTCCTTTTGATTCAGGGGGTTGCTGGATAAGTGAAGCTTGAGTTGCTTCAGAAACAAGCTTAGGTTGTGGCACAGTTGTTTCCGCATTATGTTCATGGTTTGCTTCTGACTCAAGGCTATAATGCATGGAAAGAACCTTGGCAACCGCATCAGGTAGACTTCGAACTCTATCTTTCCCAAAACCCATGGTTCGTGCTCCACCGATTCCTTGGAGCTGATTTACGATTTCTTTTACCCGGACCAATGCCGGCAAGTGGGATGCAAAACGAAGAGCAAGAGATATAGTTCTACCTAACCCTTCAGCCATTGCCGATACATCCGAACCTGGTTTACTAATATTGATGAAAACCTCAAGCGGTTCAGGGGGAGTACCACCGTTAGTATTTATCGTAATAAAAGCTACACCAACGGGTGTGTTAATACGATATGTTGCCCCATGCACCACCATAGGTCGCGGTTTAACACTGTACTGAGGGAGAGTGGTCTTTTCTTCATCCTTCTTTTCCACGCGTTCCAAGACTCCTGCTCGCGATCCTGATCTCATGTATGCAATTCCT
>CAYINK010000091.1:0-4940 GCA_964364765.1 uncultured Gammaproteobacteria bacterium | reverse complement strand
TTGAAATAATCCAGCTTACTAACAGAATCGAAATTATTTTTGTATATGATTTGAGTTTGAACATAAAAATCTTTAATTACACATATCTGGACCTGCAATACGCACTGTGCTGTAAATACTATTACACCCATTTATATTTGTATTTAAATATGCTTTCGATTTACCATTTATCCAATATGTCATCCAACCCCAATTATTGCAATCAGAAGAGGTGACTCTATTAGGTTCATCTTTTTGAAGTGTATTTATAAATACAAAACCAACCCCAAAAGCATTTTGTAAAGAAAAAGAGCTAATTGGTGATGCACACATATTTGTTACCTCAATTGTATAATTCTTGACTTGAGTTGTAGTATTTGCTTGTGCAGGGAGGGGACCATTAATACAATTTCCTTTCACCCAAGATAAGGTCTTTGGTCCATTTTCTCCAGTTTTAAAAATGGTAACAGTGGCGGTTGACCCCACATATTCATTAGAGCAATTATTCGACACATTGGATAATACTATGTTGTATTCACCAAAAGGCAAGTCTGTAAAAGTATAATAACCATCAAATAAAGGGTTTTGCCATTCAACAGGCTTTGAATATCCACCACCTATTTTACTCATGGTAATAGTAAATCTTATTTGAAAGTTGGCTGGCAATGGGAAAGCTGCTTTGCTATACCAAACTGTATAAGAACCTTTCTGTGTAGTTGTGTTTTCTCCACCGTTATTCACTGACCCTCCAATCACTGGAGTTTGAACTGATATGGTACTGTCACACGCGTTATTAAATTCTTTTTGTAATGATATGTCATTACAATCGGGTTGTCTATGATATACGTCTTCTTTTTCTCTTTTATAAGTTTTATTTCCGTTTGCACATTTTATTTCCTTGCACTCATTAGTCACAATAGTTTCAGTTTTTGGTGGAACAGATTTCGGAGGAGTATTTCCTGTATCTTTTCCTCCAGGGCAACATGAGGTCGAATTATCCCCCGTACATGACCACCCCTCTTTATATTTACTACAATTTTTATAACATTTCAAATCGCTAGGATATTCTTTGCATGCAGGCACAGGGGAAGGATCCGGTTTTGTTGAGTTTGCCCCGGGAGGACAACATCTAGAACCATCTTCTGGTAGAACTCCACAAGAATAATTAGGATGCTTATTATAACAATTCATTTCACAATCATCACTGTTTTTATATTCAATGCATTTTCCCGCTGGGGCTCCTGTGTTTGAGCTCGACGGAGAAGTGCCTGTACTCGCCGGTTTACCTTTTATACATTGTTTGTCCTTACCCCAAGTAGCCCATCCCCATTTTCCATTTTCTGGATTATCATTTGCTGCACAACACAAAAAATTTCCACTTATTGTTCCTACATCAACCCACGTATTATCAGCACCTGGACATCGGGTTGGATCGCCTGCAGTAGTACCAGTTGAGCCGGTGGTTGTAGTACCTCCCCCGCTACAGGAAGAACAATCGTCTACACAAGTCCCCGTATCAGGACAGGCCTGCTTGACACATGCTCCCCCAACACATGTTGTGTGGAACTTTGCTTCTTTGTTTGGATTACATGAAGTTGTGCTTTTACAGAATCCATTGGGTATATTGCATTTTTGTCCATCCGAACATTGGCTGTCACTGTTACAGCAGGCTGGATTACATGAACCGTTATCATCATATTTTCCTGGACAGCTGGGTGTTGGAGGAATGGGTTGGTTCTCTTTATCACAACCCCCATATATCTTACCCGCCTCCGCGCGCCACTTGTCAGAATTCTGAGAATATACCTTTCTTACTTCTTGACTGGCGCATTCAGGTCCACATGCCCATTTTAGATCATCACAGGGCGCCGCGGCTTGTGATCCGGTTGTCTTTTTTTGATTTAAGAATAACGAAGAAACCATTGCGCTTACGCCAATAACCACAAGAACCCCGAGAGTTAAAATCGTCGCAATTTCTCCCCGTTCTGAAGTTTTCATATTAAGTATCTTTTATAAGAGTATCATATCTATTTTCTATTTTCCATATAGACTGTCATTGCGAGGAACAAAGTGACGAAGCAATCTATAAATGTTAAGATTGCCGCGCTCCCCGCAAAGCGGGATCGCTCGCAATGACATAAATATATAATCACTTGATATTTTCAAAACGGGTTTCTATAATGGGGCATACTATGTCACTTAAAAACAAACTCATACCAAAGGTATCACTACAAGACCTTCCCGATTTATTGACGATTCGTGAAGTCGCAGGACTTCTCCGAGTCAGCACTCTTACCGTCAAACGTTGGGGTAAAAAAGGAAAGCTTCCTGCGATACGAATAAATTCACGAGGTGATAGAAGATATAAAAAAAGTGTTGTTCTCAAGTTATTAGGCGAGATACAAGAGGACATATAACGTCATTCCCGCGAACCTGCCTGCCGGCAGGCAGGGGCGGGAATCCATCCTAAATATTCATTTTTTGTTTTAAAATAAGGTGATTGTAGTCTGGATCCCCTTCTTCAAGGGGATGACTCATGTAAAAACTACAAAATACGAAAGTCGAACACTAAATAATAGAAGTCGGGAAATATTATTAACTTATGTACATCCCTCATACCTAATTTCAACTGTTTTTAACTGTTTGCAACTATTTTGTAATCCACGCCGTGAGAAAGCGCCAGATTGCAGAGGGTATGCTGAAAATTTTTTCTACAATACTTGCTATTTTTGTAAGTAATGATTGTTTTGATCCTGAATCCACTTTCGTTTCGGTTGACGCCTTAGCAACAGGTTCCGGTTTAGTGACAACATTGGAAGAAACCCTTTTCACGACTGGTTCTACTTTTGGCACAGCTGCTTTTTCTGTAAGACCTAATTGTTTCTCCATATTCCTAAGTGCTTGATCAACCTGTGCATGCTCCGCCGCAGTGCCTTGCCCTGAAGCCTTCGCTTGTTGAAGTTCCGCTCTTGCTTCCGCAAGTTGAGTCGCGGTAACTGGCGGTGGCATTTCGGGAGGAGGTGTTGATTTTGATGGTGATAGAGAAGTTATAGCTGGCTTTATGGCTTCAGAAGCTTCAGTCTTGTCCTTGTTATTTTCTTTTGCAAGTTTTATTTCAGCTTCAGAATCTGCAATAGCCTGTCTTTCTAAAGCCGCATACTCATCTTGCTTTGTTTTTAATAATTCTGGCTTGGGAAGAGGAGTAAAATTTACCTTTCCATTAGTTCTTTCAAACGATTGTGCGGGCGAGATGACTCTTGGAGCGGTCATTTCTGCGAGTGATGGTGTGTTTTCTGACATACATAGAGAATACTATATTTTATATTTAAGGAATTAATCCTCCAAGGGTGTTAGATAACTTTGCTACCCCTCCAGAAACGCCTGAAATTGCGGCTCCACTTGCTCTACTTACTAAACCTGTCGTTTGTGCTACTGCTGCTGCTGTATTATTTAATGCATCAACAGACCGACCAGCACCTGCTACAAGATCAAACGGTATAATTCCAGGAGTTGTAACTCCTAATCCTCCAGTCAATGCAAACGTCCCCGCTCCAATTGCCCCCGCAACCGCCAGGGTTTTCATGATTCTTTTTGAACCATTTACCCAATCCCCTCCAAGCATTTCTTTTAATTTTGCCTCATTTACTGCCCCACCTGTGAGAAGTCCGCTTTTAACCATCTCATCTGCGGCTCCCGCATATTTTGACTTTGCTTCAAGTGCTTTGGTAAAAAATTCAGGAGAATAAGCCTGACGCATAAACTCTGCCTGCCCTGCTTTTATCCTTAGTCTGTCAAAATAATATCCCCGTCCATACGCATAGCCCAAGACATCAGGAATTTTTTCGGCGGCCCATTCTTCCCACTTGTCTTTTCCTATCTCGTCAAGTGCGGCTTTCAAAGTTAGGGGTGGAGTACCCATCCCTATCCCCGCATCATCCCACATTTTTTTCATCTCCTTGGCATAGGCGGGAGGCATATTGTAACGCATCGTATTGACTCGTTCGAGAAGGTCTCGGGTTAATTGAGCGGGGCTTCGCGCAAGCATGTCAGTCTTAACAAACTTCTTAAGGTCATTGTCACACCATCCCACTGCCTTACCTCCTTTATATTTCAGGAATGAAAGGTGGAGATATTTATCCAGCACTGTTTTTGCAAGGGCTTCGCGTTTGGCTTTTGCTTCTTTATCTTTGGCTTCAATCTCGGCCTTTTTCGCGGCTTCGGCTTGTGCGGCCTGATCCGCCTGAGTGAGCTTGACTTCATTCCAATAACGTTTCATTTCATCGGAAAGAGCCATTTCCATGCGGCGTTTATATGCCGCAACAGAAGTACCACGTTTAGCTTCTAAACCTGCTATATCCCGTTTTGCTGTATCTATTTTTTGAATATTTTTGTCCGCGGCTTCTCTTTTTGTTTTTGCACTTTCAAAATCCTTATATTCTTCACGCTCTGCGTCCATATTTGGATTTGCCTTAGCCATATCAAGAAGGGCTTGTACTTTACCTGTTTGTGTTCTGGCGGCTAAATACGAAGCATATTCTTTCTCCGCCCCAATTTTTGATCCTTTTAGGGCAGTAACTGCAGTATCATATGTCAATTTTGCTTTTGTTTCATCAGCAGATGCCCTTTTTTCTAATGTGGTCAATGTGGACGCGTCATATTTTGATGGTTCATAGATTGAATCAAGATTTGAAAGTAATTTATCGATTTTTTCACTTTGCTTTTGCAATTTGTCAACTGTTCTTGTACCTTTCCCTAGGTAAGCTTCTACTATGTCATTGTTTGCTTTAAACGCATCTCTTTCAATCTTTTCATTTGCTATTTCTCCCAGTTTCTGTGCAATACTTGCCGCATCTGTAGCGTCTTCAGGTGGAAGCTTTAACTTTGCTAGGCTTTTTGCTAATCGGGAATGCAGTTTATCATCGTTGGCAAACTGAGTCACCATTTCTCCGATTACTTTTTTC
>CAYINK010000090.1:0-4947 GCA_964364765.1 uncultured Gammaproteobacteria bacterium | reverse complement strand
AGGCACATTGTCCTTTTAGAAAAAGGGGAGACGCCTATTCAAGAAACGAGAGGGTGGGATAGTAATCACAATAAAACATATTCTCAAAGAACAAAAGAAGAAGCTCATGACTACCGTTATTTTCCTGAGCCAGATATACCTCCTTTTGAATTCAGTGATGAATATATTGAGTCTATAAAAAAAACGTTGGTTGAATTACCTCGCCAAAAAATGGAACGATACATCGAAGTATATAAATTGAAACCAATGGACGCTTATACGTTGACGAGGGATTTGAATACGTGTGAATATTTTGAAGAAGTCTTAAGTTTGTCATTGCGAGCCCCAAAGGGGCGTGGCAATCTTAATGAGATTGCTTCGTCGCCTACGGCTCCTCGCAATGACATGGGGTTTGGTCAGTTGATTGCCAATTTAATAATAAATAAAAAAATATCTACGGAATTAACAATAAAAGAGTTTATAAAAGAAGCTACTGAATTATTAAAACCAAAAGAAACGGATACGAAGCTTCTTGATGAGGTGGCGGGAAAACTTATAAATGCAAATCCGAAAGTTGTTGCAGATTACAAAGGGGGCAAGCAGGGCGCGATCATGTTCCTCGTCGGACAAGTGATGAAAGAGATGAAAGGAAAAGCAGATGCGAATACGGTGATCGCAAAACTCAAGGACCTGTTAAAATAAACCTATGTCTTTTGTTCATCTTCATGTTCATACTGAATACTCCCTCCTTGACGGTATGTGCCGTATCGGCGACATTCTTCAAAAAACAAAAGATGAGGGAATGACGTCGCTTGCAATAACCGATCATGGAGCTATGTATGGCTCTTTCAAATTTTTCGTCAAGGCAAAAGAGGCAGGCATCAAACCCATCATCGGGGTTGAAATGTATAAGGCAAAAAACTCGCGACTAGATAAACAGCCGAATGTTGACCGTGATAGGTTTCACCTCGTACTCCTTGCAAAAGATTTAGAAGGTTATAAGAATCTTATCAAATTAGTAAGCATCGCCCATCTTGAGGGGTTGTATTACAAACCTCGAACTGACTTTGAATCATTAAAGAAATATAGTAAGGGACTCATTGCTACTTCAGCCTGTTTGGGTGGAGAAATCCCTCAAGCACTTCTTAACAATCAAACAAAAGAGGCGGAACGGCTACTCGAAAAATATTTGGAAATATTTAAAGAAAACTTTTATATCGAGATTCAACGTCATCCCAATGTTGAAGGGTTAGAACAGGTAAATAAAGATCTCATTTCTCTAGCCCGAAGATACGCAGTTCCCTTGGTTGCCACAAACGATATTCATTATCTTAATGCGGATGATGCCTATGCTCAAGAAGTTCTTTTATGTATCCAAACGCAACGGACCATCATTGAAAAAGACAGGACGATGACCATGTATGACGTCCCGGACTATTATTTTAAATCGGAAGGGGAGATGAGGAGTGCCTTTTCTGATTTACCTGAAGCAATTGAAAATACAAACAAGATTGCGGATCTTTGCAATGTGGAAATCCCGAATGGGAAATGGATTTTGCCCTACTATAAAACCCCCCATGAAGAAACACCGGAGCAACATTTGCGAGATTTAGTTACCGAGCGGAAAACAAGAGTCGCAAACTATGATCAAAAAATTACAGAAAAGAGATTGGAATACGAACTAGATATTATCACTAAAAAAGGCTATGCGACTTACTTCCTTATGGTTCAGGATTTTGTAAACTGGGCTAAGGAGAGAGGAATAGCGGTAGGTCCGGGGAGAGGGTCAGTTGCCGGGTCTCTCGTTGCCTATGTGTTAAGCATAACCGATATTAACCCTTTAGAACACAATCTTCCTTTTGAACGGTTCTTAAATCCGGAAAGACCGACGCCACCGGATATTGATATTGACTTTGCAGATGTCAGACGAGATGAGGTGCTCAAATACGTAACTGACAAATATGGAAAAGAGAAAGTAGCTCAAATAATTACATTCGGTACGATGGAGGCGCGTTTAGCCGTACGCGATGTAGCTCGAGCACTCGGTCAATCCTATTCACAAGGAGATCGCATTGCAAAGATGATTCCTCAAGGCAAACAAGGTTTTCAGTTAAGACTAGCGCAGGCACTCATCGAAGCTCCCCCTTTGAAATTTGCCTATCAAACTGAACCCGATGTGAAAAAAGTGATTGATATTGCAGAGCGTTTGGAAGGCCTACCTCGCCATTCATCAGTACACGCGGCAGGGGTAATCATCTCCAAAGACGATCTCACGGAGTACGTACCGATTCAAACAGAATCAAAGGAAAACAGAATCATAACTCAGTATGATATGTATAGTCTAGATCTTAACAGCGCCCCAAATGGAAAAGCTGTAGGTCTTCTTAAAATTGACTTCCTGGGCCTTCGCAACCTTACCATACTTGAGCAAGCGCTTGGCTATGTTGAAAAAAACTCAGGGGTAAAGATCGATATTCACGACGTACTTCTCGATGATATAAAAACATACGAACTTATTTCACGCGGCGAGACGGTTGGGGTATTCCAGCTTGAGTCAGGGGGCATGCGGCGACTGGCCAAGGATTTAACTCCTTCCAAAATGAGTGATATTACCGCTATGGTCGCCCTTTACCGTCCGGGTCCCATGGATCTTATCCCCATGTTCCTTGAAGGCAAAAAAAATCCTAAAAATATTAAATATCTACATAAAGATCTTGTGCCCATTCTTTCTGAAACGTACGGCATTCTCGTCTATCAGGAGCAGGTCATGGAAATTGCAAACAAGATGGCAGGATACAAGATGAGCGAAGCGGACAATTTCCGTATGGCAATGGGGAAGAAGAAAAAATCTCTTATGGATAAGGAAAAAGTAAAGTTCATCAATGGATGTATTGCGCATGGATATTCCCAACGACTTGCCGAGAGCATCTTTAACTTCATGGAGAAATTTGCGGCTTACGGATTTAACAAGCCGCATTCGGCATCATACGCGCTCATCGCCTACTGGACTGCATATATGAAGGCAAACTATCCTATCGAATATATGACAGCGCTTTTGACAGCAGAACTTCAGGGGGTGGCAGGGCCGATGCGGGAGATAAAAATGGCTCAGGCAATTGAAGAATGCAGGCGTATGGAAATAAAGGTTCTATCTCCTGATATTAACGCATCCATACACGACTTTTCAATCGAGTCTGGCAATATCAGATTTGGACTTTCTGCAATCAAAAACGTGGGAAGTGCGGCGATTGAATCCATCATGGAGGCTCGAAAAAAAGGACCCTTTGCAGGATTTAAGGATTTTTTATACCGGGTTGATTTACGGAAAGTAAATAAGCGGACCGTTGAAAGTTTGATAAAAGCGGGGGCATTCACCGCGTTTGGAACAGCCGCGACCCTGCTCTATTACTACCCTCAAATTGCCAAGGACATCATTGATTCAAAACAGGAAAGTTCAAAGGGCCAGTTCAGTCTTTTTCTTCAGTCAAATGTTGCTCAGACGCAAAAAGATGACTTTGAAACCATGGCTGAATATCCGGAAGATGAACTTATCACGATGGAAAAGGAAGTAATTGGCTTCTTGATAAGCAAAAATCCTCTCACTAAGTTTAAAAAAATCATTGATGAAAAGTCTACTAAAAAGATTGGAGAGGTTACCAAAGACGATATTAATAAAGTTCATATGTTGGTAGGGGTTATCAGTAGCAAGAAAATTATCCGGACAAAAAAAGACAATAGCGAGATGGCATTTATCACGGTATATGATGAGACGGGGTCTGTCGAGGCTATAGTGTTTCCAAAATTATATGCAAAGATTGGATTATCACTCATACTGAACCAGGCTATCATCATGAAAGGAAAAGTTACCGAAAAGGAAGATCAGTTGAGTATTATTGTGGACAATGCGATGAAATTGAGTTGACCAACTATTGAGATAATGCTACAATACAATAATAAAAATATTCCCGCGATGAATGAAGATTTTGAGATTGGATTGTCCAAAAAGTCTAAAAAAACAATTCAGAAACCTCAAGATTTGGGATATTTGAAGTATTTGAATATAGGTTTTTATTTGGTAACGCCCTTATTATTCGGTGTATTGGCGGGGGCGTATGCTGATGGAAGGCTCCATTCAAAGCCCATTGGAGTAACCATCGGAATTATCATAGGTTCGGTGGGTACGTTTTACAACTTGATAAAGCTTGTGAAGTAAATATATGTCTCAACTTGAATCAGACATCATTGAAAAAAAGACGGTTGCTATCACCACAAAGAATATTGAACAAAAAGAAGAAAAATCGGGAATTCCCGAGATAAGTATAAAGGCTGAACCAGTTTTTCACCTGAATTCATTTAAAGTCACTAATTCGCTTGTACTTTCAGCAGTCGTTTTGGTATTTTCCCTTATTATTGCACTTCGCTACTCAAAAGAGGTAGTATCAGCCCGGAAGTCTGGGTTTTTTTATGTTTTTAACACCCTGCTCAAAGGACTGTATGGTTTGTTTGAATCCATTATGGGACACAACATTACCTTCTTTTTTCCCATTTTAAGTGCTTTTTTTGTTTACATCCTATTTCAAAATTGGTTTGGGCTTCTGCCTGGTGTTGGGAGTATTCTTATTGCGGTGACTGAAGGTACCCATACATTGCGAGTGCCTTTATTTAGAGGAAATAACGCAGATATCAATGCAACTCTCGCACTAGCCCTCATTTCAGTTGTGCTGATGCAGGTATACGGAATAAAATTCCTAGGGTTTAAAGACCATATTCAAAAATATATAAACTTATCCAACCCGATGAATTTTTTTCTTGGGTTTCTTGAAATACTGTCAGAAATATCACGAGTTCTTTCCTTTGCCTTCCGTCTTTTCGGGAATATTTTTGCCGGCGAGGTACTCATGACCATTGTGGCATTTTTAGTACCGGTGCTTGCCTCTTTCCCATTTTTAATTCTTGAAATCTTTGTGG
>CAYINK010000089.1:0-4972 GCA_964364765.1 uncultured Gammaproteobacteria bacterium | reverse complement strand
AGAACTTTGGTTATCGTTGTCCGTAAATTATTTGACCATATATAGTAATTATAGTTACTATATTTTTGACAAAATTAATCAACTCAGGATTAGACATTACTTCTTTCATATCTTCTCCCTCCGCTTTTTGATAGTGACTTTCAAGTAGTTTTTTCACCGTTTGCCCATGCTTCTTTATTAAATCATTAAATAATTGATATGACATCGTTGAGGGGGTATATACAGACACAACTTCTTTATCGATTTTCAAAAGATCCGCGTAAATATGATTCAACATACTTTCCCAATCGGTTATCAACATTGCAAGCGTTTCATCCAAGTCGAAGATAATGTGTTTTTTGGGGTTAAAGGAGAGAAAAGAGGTAAGGGACATATTACCTTAAATAATAATCATAAAATATCTCTGTTTTCACTTCAGAAATTAGGGCGCGTCGGGGGAAATAATCTTCAATGTGTTCATAATTTTCAGTCTTAAGCTTATGGAATAATATTCGCTTCATATCAGACTTTACTTTACCAAATCTGTTTATAAGCGAACCCCAATAGGTAAAATTTTGAGCTGAATTGCTGTAGCATGGCTTTGAAGCACTGACGAATTTCGGTGGTAGGAGGCGTTGGAAAGCATTAATGTACAGTAACCAAGTACCGATTTTGCAGGTAGAATTTTTCTTTCCTTCTTCAAACATACTTTGAAATAAATTTTTCCAGTCATTCATTCGTGTTTGGACTCTATTTTTTCCTAAATTACCCTTTGGGTCATGAGCACCAAAATGGAGCTCATATTGATTTACATCTTTGTGATATGAGTAACTAAAGCACCCAAATCTCTTCATATTGTTTATAGGTTTCGGTAGCTTTTCAAAGTCAAGACTTTTTTGATATATATAATCCAATTGTTCCTTTTGTTGTAACGGAAGATTTGTTATTATCTTCTTCCATTGGGGATCGTCGACACTTGGTCGAGATTCATCAGAGTATCCCAATAATCTCACAAAGAGACAGGTGTATTGAAATAAAGCCAAAACATAAGGTATTTTTCTTTTTTTGCTAATGATACGAGCAAATTGAAGCTGGATTTTAAAAAACTCCTTAGAATATGTCATATGTTTTTATTTAAATTCATTCTTTACTTCTTCCAACAAAATATTTATATCAACTTTGATATTCAAAATGGTTTCCAGGCAGAATTTGGTGCCATAGGCAAACGTTTCATATCCTGGTGATGTGGGTATCTTATTTTCTTGTGCAAGTTTTATAAGCGGAGAGAGAAGAGGGTTAAAGTTGACATCGGCAATAAATTGAAATCGCGTAACAAAATCCTGGGTAAATGTATAATCTTCTTTATCAACTTTCCAAGCAGAGCCAATCTCAGTAAGATTGATAAATATATCTCCCGTGGCTTTGCTAAGCTCATTCTGTGATCCTGATTTTGTTACAAAAGGATACGGAGAAGATATTTGTTGTGCTTTTTCTAATGTACGATTATAAATCTCAATTTCCTTAACGGGTATTGCGCGCTTTTGTATTTCTGCCAAAAAGCCACGTGCCATTTTCCCTGCGCCAAACAAAATAATTTTTTTATGATCCAAATTAACTTTATTTTGAAGTACATTCATAAGTCCGATGCGTCCCTGAGCATAGGCCTTGATGACTCCGTCTTTTTGGGTGATAAAACCGGTCACTTTTGTTTGCCGAGCACTTTCATCCCACTCATCCACTTGATCAATAAGGCGTGGGTCATGTTCAAATGCCACAGTGAGTGCTCCGGGGATATTGAGAATTTTCATGCCATTCAGAAGGGGTAGGGGGTTATCATCATATGGTGCGAGGCAAATAGCGTCCAACCCTACCCGTTCAAAATAACGATTATAGATATTGATGATACTGTCATTCGGCTTTTTATTTATCCGAAATATGATTATTGTGTGAGCAGTTATTTTCATAAGATTATTTATTATTTTTTTGCCACAACAACTCATCTTGTAGCAATTTTTTTGAAAAAGCTAGCAAGGTGGTAACAAATTCACTTTTGTCCCATACGGATCTTTTCGTTCTCAAGGTCATTTTCGAAATAATATAGCGCAATTTATAGAGGTGAAATTTATTTTCAAAATCAGAAGGTAATTTGGATAAGGTTTTATATCCGTGAATTAAATGACCAAGTCGAGCGTCATCGTAGAACACAGAATATGCTGAAAAATCGCAAATGGGATCACCTGAAAAAGCCTCATCCCAGTCGAGAAATCCGGTAATTTTTGTACCATCGGTTAATTCATTCCAATCTGCAAGATCATTATGTACTAAACGAGGTGAATCACAAACGATGAGTGAATCATTATCCTTGAATATCTGTTCAATTGATATCCGTTCATTTTCTTTGATCGATTCCATTTTGACTAAGTAAGCTAAGTTGTCCTGAAATGAAGCGTAGATGTGATCTTTCCAAGAGTTATGAATTCCCCTAAGCTCACCTTTTCTTGCTTTTTTATTATCAAAAAATCCATACCTATTTGTTTTAACTGAATGAGTAAAGGCAAGTAGTCGCCCGGTGTCTTCAATCAGTATCTTGTCAAGGTCTGGGGAGAAAGGGCCCGCATGTTTCATATTTTCTCCCGGCAGGCAAGAAGTGATCATAAAATCGAAGGGAACATATTTTTTTGAGTCATCAATGAAGAGCGTCTTAAAAGTGGGGACTTTTACTGCGTTGGCGGCGTCAGCTACCGCCTTTTCTGCCCAGAAGTATCCATTTTTTATCTGAATCGGATGCATTCGAATGATAACTTCTGTACCATCATTAAGTTGAGCTCTACATACGCTATTAATGCTTCCTGATTTAATAGGGGGATTAATATGAATCACTTTTGCATCAGAGTCAGATTTCCCATACAGTCTCATACCATATTCAATTGCCTTTTTTGTTTCATTTGCATCAAAAGCGTTATGTCTATCAAGAAATATTTCTTTAATTTGTGCCTCAGTTATAGCCCTATCGCTCTGCCAATAAAATGAGTTGTGACGGCTAGACAAATCGATGATTTGTTTATCCATAAGAGGTGTTAATACTTCATTAATTGATCAAGTGCATAATCCAATACGATACTTGAATATTTAAAAGGTATCCAACCTAACCCTCCATCATCCTTTGGGCGTGCCCAAATCTTATATTCTGGACGACTTATATGCTCTTCGCCAAGTTTATAAGATTGCACATCGACCAGCATCATAACATCACCTATTGCTCCAATAAAATCATCTTTATACCACTTTACTTGTGGAACAGATTGAAAAAGCGCAAGTTGAAGAAAGTGACAAACCATAAAATGTATTTGTGCCTCAGTGAAGTTATTGTGACCAGAGGCACCCTCATTATCTTTTATAAATCGATATCCGTAGATCATATCTACAGAATATGGTGCATCATGGGGATCCTCAACTAATTCTGTTGCTCGCAACATTTTAGTATAAAGTCCATTAACCGTATCACGGTTAGTGGTTGCATCAGGGTGGACTGCTCGGTCAAGATTTCCTTTAAGCTCATGAAGGCGTTGTTCTCCCATTTTTTCAATAAAATGCAAAGCTCCACGGTGTGATGGGTGTTTTTCTCTTATCTTTTCAAGCATTTCTCTATCAGTTTTTGTAAGACACATAAGTCGCTTAACATATTGGCGATACGTTCCATAAACATGTATGAGCTCAGACGGTTTTCGGGCTATTGCATCTCTGGCCGAGTTAAGTTCTCCAAATGCGGAAAAAGGTATATTAAAATTTACAAAATGCCTCATAGATAAATAGTGAGCTTCAGTTGGATTCATAGATATATAAATGCATTAATATTTCTCACTTCTTTCCCATACAAAATCAAATATAGAGGTAATAAGTTCAGTCACATATTTATCTTTGATAGTAATATCAATATAATTATCATCTTTATCGAAACTAATGATGTTAGTAATGTCACCTGATACACGTAAGCCATGAAGTGTCTTCATCTCCTTTGGCATGAGACGGATTTCTTTTAACAGCATTTTATCTGTCTTCATAATAGGGGAAAATAGTTCTTCTCCTCCTGAGAAGTCGACTATCTGACGGATAGAAACACCCGCTTTTATGCGACGCTTTGCAAAATCATTCACCCATGCGGTATGCTCCTTATCTTTGAAGTAAGGAAACGATAGGCGGTATTGCTCTTTGATCATTTTATTTCCTGCAAAAGCCGCTTCAAGATTGCTCTCCATACCATTTTGAATTGCTTGAATTCCCTTTTCCACGTTAATAAATGTATTTCTCTTCTCAAAATGCTCATGACTTAATTGATTGATTAATTGAGTCAGGTCTTGTTCTTGGGTTATAAGATCGCGCTTTTTTTGATTAAAAAGTTCCTTCAATACTTCCGGGGAGACTGCCGAATGGGTAGTTCCACGCAGGCGGGGGATAGTGATGAGAAGCCGTTTTTCCACAAGCGATTCAACTGCTCGGTAACAAGAGGATTTATCCATTTTGAGAATGCGGGCTATCTCCGCCGCGGTTTTTTCCTTGTGTTTCAGGAAGGTCAAATAGACGTTTGACTCGTTCTGGGTTAGGCCGATTTGTCCGAGTATGGTATTCATAGTATATTTATTTGTCATTTCGAGCGTAGCCGAGAAATCTAGCGAAGCGTTTAAAATTGTAAACGCTCGTTTCACTCGCTGGATCTCTCACTTCGTTCGAGATGACATAATCACTTAGTTGCATCTATATCAACTAATTCATAGTATCATATCAAACCTATTTTGTCAATACTATAAGATATAAGTAGTAGCAGGTGCTACTAAGATTATTTCTTTCCTTTTTTCATTTCTTCCTCAGCACGTTTTGCATTCTTTTTGTCATGGACTGACGGATCTTTTGGTGCTAAAAACATTTTTAGCTGTTGTTCTGGAGTTGTACTGGGATCTGTGGCTTTTACCGCGGCCCCAATAATCATATCTGTACC
>CAYINK010000088.1:3846-4979 GCA_964364765.1 uncultured Gammaproteobacteria bacterium | reverse complement strand
CAATCTGGCATTTCCTCTATTCCTGGGAGCACTCCTTTTTCAGGTGAAAAGAAAGTTGCCACTTTCTTATCTTCTGTACGCCCTAACCTTTTTTTCCTATCAAGGCATCCGACCTCTTATCTTGGTGATGACGATTGCGATTGAATTATTTGCGTATCTTCAAAAAAAAGAATTGAAACCTACTACGATGCGCATCGCATCACATATTGTGATATTTATTTTTCTTCTCCTTGCAAGCTTCGTGATCGAAGGAAATTTTCAAAAGCGCGGATCATCTGAAATAGTTTTCTTTAGTCAACAGCGACTTTCACAGGAGATAAATAATAATCGTTCCCTGTCTCAATCTCCAAAGATTCTAAAAGCACTTTTTGACAATAAAGTGGTAGCTATAACCGATTACCTATCAAAAAATATTCTTTCAGGAATCAATATTACCTATCTCTTCAGGGATAGCGACTATGTTCCCATCTATAGCAACGGAGTCACCGGGCAGTTTTATCCTATTCTTGCCTTATTTTTACTCTTTGGTTTATTTGCACTTGGTAAACATAAAAAAGTTGATTACTTTTTTGTTAGCTCATTCGCATTACTCGGACTGATTTCGTCGGTCATCAATATTTATTCGCTTTCGTTTTCTATCCGTTCTTTATTCTCGGGTATTGGGTTTGCATTTATCATCTCACTTGGAGTTATTGAAATATATTCTCTTCTTAAGAATAAAAAATTTATATATTATGGAGTGGGAGGATTTCTCATATTGCTCATTACGTTCCAAGCCTCATCGTTCTTCTATCGGTATACATTCCAAAGACCGGTATGGCAAGCTGAGCTCTACAATGAATCAGAAAGAAAACTTGCCTCCTATCTTCTTGAAACCAATGCAAAGTACACAATTAATTCCGTTAACCCATTCTCACATTATCTCAGTTATGTATTCTTGTCACGTTTAACTGACGAGGAAATGCTAACTTCACAGAAAGAACTTAATAGAAAAGATGAACAGTACCATTTGAAAGGTAATGTATTTAACTCATGTCAAGTTAATTCAATTGATTTTATAAAGGCTCCTCTTGCATCTATAATCGATGAGGTATGTCTTACCGAAAAGACAAAAAATATCCTTGAAAATACCG
>CAYINK010000088.1:0-3746 GCA_964364765.1 uncultured Gammaproteobacteria bacterium | reverse complement strand
AACGAGGAGAAAAATATTGTCGATTGTATTAAGTCGGCGCAACTTCTGACTCAAACAGTGATTGTGGTAGATATGCAAAGCACCGACCACACCGTTGAGATAGCGAAAAAAATGGGAGCAACCGTCATCCCGTTTGACGCTCACCCCTTATACGTTGAACCCGCCCGGGAGTTTGGAATAAGACAAATTAAAACTGATTGGGTTATGATACTGGACGCAGATGAGAGAATGACGAAGGAATTGGCTGATGAAATTTTATATGTCATTGCGAGCGAAGCGAAGCAATCTAAAGATGACAAAACTACCTATTACAAAATCCCCCGCAAAAATATCTTTGGGGAAAAAACCTGCCTGCCGGCAGGCAGGTGGTTACAACACGGAGGTTGGTGGCCGGATGAACAGATGAGACTCATTAAAATATCCGCATTTAAAACATGGCCAAGTAATATTCATTCCACACCTCAAATTCACGGCAGAATGGGTCATCTGAAAGAACCATTTTTACACTATTTTCACGGAGATCTACAGTCTATGGTTGAGAAGACTCTCATATTTGAAGATATTGAGTCTGAGCTTTTGTTTAAGGCCGGAAGACAGGTGTCGACTCCCACCTTTTTTAGAAAATTCTTTGGTGAGCTATGGAGGAGACTATTTAAGAATAAGGGCTTTATGGACGGCGAAATTGGTATAATTGAGAGTATTTACCAGGCATTTTCAAAGACGATAACATATCTATTCCTTTATGAAAAATCAAAGAACGCCTGCCTGCCGGCAGGCAGGGCAGGACTCTATGACCCCTACCTTGATGTGATGGGCGGTGGCGAAAAACATATTCTTTCGATCCTGCAGGTGCTGGAAAAAGGTGGATATGATATTTCTTTGTTTTGGGATCAGGACCTTTCATCATCAATTAAAAATAAGCTGAACCTTTCGTTTTCAAACCTTGCGTTCATCCCCAATATTTTTAAATCCCAGTCCCCTATTGAAAAAGTAAAAGCGCTAAATAAATTTGATATATTTTTTTATGTGACAGACGGAAGCTATTTTTTTTCAGGGGCTAAAAAAAATATCATATTCTGTATGGTCCCCAATCCAGCCCTCTATCAGATGAATCTCGTAAATAAATTAAAGACGCTCAATAATCAATTTATTGCCAACTCATCATATACTCAAAAATTGCTCCAAAAATGGGGAATAAAATCTGATGTTATCTATCCTTATGTAACAGAAGATCTTCTACAAACCAAACCGGGGATGGAAAAAGAAAAAATTATTCTGTCGGTTGGCAGATTTTTCGGTCACCTCCATGCCAAAAAACATGAGGAAATAATTAAGTCATTTCTCACCTTTCAAAAAACCCATAAAGATTTCAAGCTCGTATTGATTGGCGGTCTTAAAGATGAGGATAAAACATATTTTCAGTCATTGGTAAAGCTCGTTGGGGATAATAAAAATATCTTATTGAAACCAAACGTTCCTTATGCTGAACTTGTTGAATATTACCGGAAATCTATGTTCTTCTGGCACTTTGCCGGGTATGGGGTTGATGAAAAAAAACATCCCGAGATGGTTGAACATCTGGGTATGGCGCCTTTGGAGGCCATGGCCGCAGGCACCGTCCCCTTTTGTTATGAGGCAGGAGGACCAAAGGAGATAATATCTGACGGAGAAAATGGATTTTTATTCATAAATAGTGATAAGTTATTGTCAAAGACTGAAAAAGTATTGAAAGATGAAAATGAGTACAAGAAAGTTCAACGAAAAGGACAGGAATATGTAAAAAAATATTTTTCATTCGAGGTGTTTGAAAAAAAAGTTAAAGAAATACTATTATGATCTCAGTTGTCATCCCAACTTTCAAAAACATAGAGGAATTGATAGTAAACTTGAAACACAACCTTCCTTTTTTTAAGGGCTGTGAGGTCATTGTGGTAAATGATAACCCTGATGAGAGTATTAAAAAGAGCCTTGAGATGTTCCCTCAAATAGTATTGATTGAAAATCATACGAATCTCGGTTTTGCAGGAACCGCACACAAGGGAATCACGCATGCAAAACATGACTATATCATGCTTCTTAACAGCGATGTTATATTAAACGACTCTTCATATATGAATGCAGTTACATCGATGCAAAAGAATCAAAATATCTTCGCCATAAGCTTTGCACAAAAAGAAAAGAATGGAACGACGGTTGGGAAAAATAGTATCTATTGGAAGGATGGATTTTTTCAACACAAAAAAGCTTCAGATTTAAAAAAAGGTGTCAATGGATGGGCAGAGGGAGGATCCTGCATGATAAACAAAAAATTATATAAGGAAATTGGGGGTTTTGACCCCATCTACGCTCCATTCTATTGGGAAGATATTGATCTTTCCTACCGTGCATGGAAGGCAGGGTATCAAGTATTTTTCGATCCGGAGATTATAGTCACTCATTATCACGAGTCAACTATCGTAAAATATTTTTCATCAGAATTTATTAGAACAATAGCATATCGAAATCAATTTATATTTATATGGAAGAATATTGAAGATAACGCATTATTGCTCGCCCATGTAAGTCGGGTTAAGTGGTCCTTGCCGGTCATGATATTCAAAAACCATGAGTACGTAAAAGGATTTTGGAGTGCTTTATTGTTATTACCCATAATAATGCAAAAGAGAAAAAAATATACAATATCTGACCAAAACATATTAAATAAGTTCACTTAATGTCATTCCCGCGAAGGCGGGAATCTAGACTATAATATCAACTGTTGTGATTTTAGACTGGATCCCCGTCTTCACGGGGATGACAAAAAAGCATATGAGCAAAAAAATATTCCTTATACTTACGATTATTGGGGCAATATCCGTCTTATTTTCAGTTGTTCAAAGGACCCCGAGCCCTCCCTGCTTCAATGCGGACGAGGCGTCATTTGGTTATAACGCTTATTCCATATTGAAAACGGGAAGAGATGAATACGGAACCACTCTCCCCCTTCGGCTCAAGTCATTCGGAGATTATAAGCTCCCTCTTTACACGTACCTTTCAGTGCCTTTTATCGCTTTGTTTGGACTGAATGAGTTCGGAGCTCGGGCATTAAATATATTTCTTTCTTTTCTCCTTCCTTTTGCTGTTTATTTACTCGCGGTTGAGCTTTTTAAAAGTAAACGCGCGGGTATAATCGCCGCATTCTTAACGAGTGTATCTCTTGGACTGCATATCATAAGCCGTCACGCGCATGAGGCATATCTGACAACTTTTTTAACCACTCTTACGTGTTATTTTCTGATTAAAACGCTTCATAGCAGAAATTTGAGAAATATTGTGTTTCTCGTGATATCATCCATACTTCTCCTTTTCAGCTATCATCCGGGACGACTTTTCATTCTTTTCTTCCTTGGATTTGCATTTATTTACGCTCTCATGCAGAAACAAAAAAATGTAACTGTCCCCCTTTTATTATGTGTTGCTATTGTTTTATTTAGCCTATCTGATTTAGCCTATAACCCAACCCGGCTGAAAAATCTTGCCTTTTTTAACAACGTTGGTTTTAATTTGAAAATTCAAGAATTAAAAACGGAGGGAGGGATAAAATACTTATATAACCCCTTATTTGTTGGATTGAAAGAAATAACCCTTGATCACCTGACCTATTTTTCTCCCCAATTCCTTATACAGAATGGGGATGAGAATAATCGTTTTGGGTTTCCGGGAATGTCTATCCTCACTCCTCTTGAATATATTTTCTTTTTTATCGG
>CAYINK010000087.1:0-5029 GCA_964364765.1 uncultured Gammaproteobacteria bacterium | reverse complement strand
TGATCATATTTTCAAATGAATATTTAGCTTGGATTCCCGCCCCTGCCTGCCGGCAGGCAGGTTCGCGGGAATGACAAAGTGAACAAAAATATATCTGTTAGTGTCCTGAAATTTAAATAATTGAAGCTAATTTATGAAGGAAATTGGTGTTTTGCGAAAGTCAGGTACTATATTGGGTGATATTTGTAAAGATTCCCATTATTGGCATTTCACCTCCTTTTGGATCCTTACCATATCGTGCTATTGAAAAAAAATTGCAAGAGAATTTTGTAATATTAATTTATTTACGTGGCTTAACGAGATACTTGCCCAAAAAAAACCCCGCCTTTCGGCGAGGTCTTTTTTTTAACTCGAGCGTTTCTCTTAATATCCTCCCATACCACCCATTCCCCCCATACCGCCTGGCATACCTCCGCCCCCTGCGGGAGGACTCTTTTCAGGAAGATCGGTAATTAATGCCTCAGTGGTAAGAATCATGGCCGCAATCGAAATCGCGTTTTGTACTGCCGTTCTTACTACTTTTAATGGGTCGATGATGCCAGCCTTAATCATATCGATCGGTTTTGCATCAGCAACTGCCTCAACCTGAAGGACATCAAATCCGAATCCTTTTCCACTCCCCTCTCGGGCTTTGGCAATAAGCTGACCCGGGTCAACTCCTGCATTCCGCATAAGCTGTTTGAAAGGTTCCTCGATTGCCGTTTTGACGATTTCAAAACCGATTATCTCGTCTTTGGTCGCTTTTGCTTTCTCAAGCTCTCGTATATTCATACGCTGTGCAATATCAAGTAGTGCAACTGCACCACCAGGCACTATTCCTTCTTCAAGTGCGGCTTTGGTTGCGGCAACTGCGTCGATTACTCGCTCTTTTTTATCTTTCATTTCAACCTCAGTTGCGGCCCCCACGTTGATGACGGCAACACCACCTGAAAGCTTGGCAAGGCGTTCCTGATACTTTTCACGGTCAAAGTCAGACGTGGATGCCTCAATCTCACGTTTAATCTGAGCAATACGGGCAGTAATTGCTTTTTTATCTCCTTTTCCTCCGATTATGCTCGTGTTCTCTTTATCTGACTTCACTTTTTCCGCACGGCCACAATCCCCAATTTCAACATTCTCAAATTTTTTACCTAAGTCCTCAGATATTACTGTTCCACCGGTCAATATGGCAATATCCTGAAGCATCTCTTTGCGGCGATCTCCAAATCCGGGAGCCTTTACCACGAGAGCGTTGAATGTCCCACGGATTTTATTGACTACAAGTGTCGCGAGAGCTTCTCCTTCGACATCGTCCGCCATGATCACCAAATTTTTGGATACTTTCACAAACTTTTCCAAAAACGGTAATAGATCAGCAATTGCCGTGATCTTTTTATCAGTGATGAGAATGTATGGATCCTCGACTTCGGCAACCATCTTATCCGTATCTGTTGCAAAGTAAGGAGATGCAAAACCTTTATCAAACTGCATGCCTTCTTTGTGATCAACTGAGGTGACAAGTCCTTTTCCTTCCTCAACCGTTATGACTCCATCTTTTCCTCCTACTCTTTTTAACGCGTCGGCAATAAGATTCCCAAGATCAGCGTCCCCCGCTGAAATAGTTGCAACATTGGCCGCGTCTGATAACGTAATCTTTTTTGATAATCCTTTTAATTCTTGGACTACATATTCGCTTGCTTTAAAGAGACCTCTTCGCATTACCATGGGATTGGCATTGGCGGTAATCATCTTTATTCCTTCGGCAACTATGGCGCGTGCAAGCACCGTTGCGGTTGTAGTACCATCTCCAGCAACATCTGCCGTCTTTGACGCGGCTTCTTTTACCAATTGTGCGCCCATATTTTCAAATGGATCTTCAAGTTCGACTTCTTTTGCAACAGAAACACCATCGTGTACTACACTTGGTGCTCCCCATTTTTTATCAAGGGCAACATTACGTCCTTTGGGACCAAGAGTGGTCGCAACCGCATCCGTTAACTGATTTATACCCGAAAGTAATTTTGTTCTGGCTTCTGCTCCGTACTTAATTTGTTTTGCCATAGGTAGTAATTTTAAATTTATAATTTTTAATTTTCAACAATTGCCATAATATCCTTCTGTTCTACAATCAACCATTCTTCCGTCCCCACTTTTGTTTCATTACCTCCCCATTTTTTATACATAACTTTCTGACCTACCTTTACCACCATGGGAACAAGTTTCCCTTCTGCGTTATAAGCACCCGGGCCAACTGCTATTACTTCACCCATTTGGGGCTTTTCTTTGACTGAATCGGGAAGCACGATACCTGAGGGGGTAACTTCCTCGGACGGCAGAGGTTTGAGAAGAACGTAATCAAACAACGGCTTTATTACTGAACCTTTTTGCTTTGACATAGAATTATGTTGAAAAAACTTGTAATATGATTAATAATAGTGACGGACCTAAATTTATAAAATTTTTTTCATTTTGTCAAGTGGATAATTCATCTGCTAATCAAATAAACCCGCAAAATAGCCCGTCAGAGATAGAGAAATTGAGGGCTCAGTTGCAATCGGCACAGTTGCCTGCCAGCCTCCATGATAAGGCTATTCAGCAGATTGACCGCATCAGTTTGACTCTTAAATATGGAGGAAATTTGGCGCAACTTGATATCACTGCAAAATACATCGATTGGATAACAAACCTTCCTTGGGATAAAAAATCGGAAGATGTGCTGGATATCAATAAAGCAAAAGTATTTCTTGATCAAAATCATTATGGACTTGAAGCAATTAAAAGGAGAGTTCTTGAGTATTTATCCGTACTTGCGCTCCAAAAACAAAACCTGAAAACTGAAAGATTCCATGCTCCTAATTTGTTTTTTGTCGGTTTAGCCGGAACAGGAAAAACAACGTTTGCTAAATCTATCGCCGAGTCCATGGGAAGAAAACTGGTGAGAATTCCTTTTGGCGGCCTCTCCTCGGCCCAAGACCTCCGCGGTCAATCAAAAACATCACCTGAGGCAGAGCCGGGTATGGTTATGAAGGCGATTCGTCGTGCGGGAACAAAAAATCCGGTAATTTTATTAGACGAGTTGGACCGATGTACTCCCGAATCACGTTCCTCGATCATGGGGGTTCTTATCGAACTTCTTGATCCGCAACAAAATGCCGCGTATGTTGATTATTTTATCGATTATCCGTTTGATCTTTCCCAGTGTTTGTTTGTGGCAACCGCAAACAATACAAATAGCATCGCAACGGCTGTTATGGACCGTTTAGAACTTATACAAATGCCATCCTATAATGACCAGGATAAAATTGAAATCGGAAAACGTTTTGTGTTCCCGCGATTTATGAAAGAATCAGGGCTTTTACCTGATCAACTCAAGATCGAAGATGCTGTTTGGGCAAAGATGGTACGGCCTCTGGGGTTTGAGCCAGGTATCCGATCACTTGAGCGGGAGATTGAAACTATTGTACGAAAAATTGCCTACAAAATAATTTCAGGTCAAGGCAACGCCTTCACGATAAATGAAGAAAATATGAAAGAGTTTGTGAGTTAAGTTATTTTGTAGCTTACTCTCGTGTTTCCACTTTTACTTTTTAGTTTTTCGATTGTCACTCTCCCAACTTCTTCTGTGTTTGAGACATGTGTTCCCCCGCAAGGATGGGCTTTGTAATCCCCAATTTTTTCGATACGAATTGGCTTGTCTTTGGGAAGATATTCAGGAACAAAGTCACATAATTCTTTTAACTCATCAAATGTTATCTGCTTTGCAGTCATTGGTAACTTTAATTGGACGAGACGGTTAACTTCAATTTCAATTTTTACCCTTAATTCTTCTTTTTGGGCTTCATCCATAAGCCCCACGTATTCAACATACGCTCCTTCAGGAAAATGAAACCCTTTTGCGGGGGTCAAAGATAATCCTAGATTTTTTACGGCAACGTCTATGAGATGGCCTGCGGTATGATTTCTTCTATTAAATTTTCTCCGTGGTTCATCAACCGTTAACGTCACTTGAGAGCCTTTTTCAATGAGTCCCCGGGAAAAATTTCCAACGTGATACACGATACCGTCTTTAAAACGTACTTCTTCAACAGTAAACTCATTTGCACCTTGCGAAATAGTCCCCGTATCATAGGGCTGTCCCCCACCTTGGGGGTAAAAGATAGTTTGATCTAATATAAGCGCTGTTTTTCCACCTTCGGTTTGTGTTATATCAATAAACTGTGCCATATCCTGCAGTTTGTATGAATCCTCCATGTAGAGAAGTTTCGTTTGTGTCATAAAAATAAATGTAATTTATTGATTAAAATTCATCTCAACACATAACTATATGTCATTGCGAGGAGTCCGCTTAAGTATCTGAACGGACGACGCGGCAATCTCATTATTTGAATAGATTGCTTCGCTATACTATGTTTGGCTCGCAATGACAATCTATCTCCTTAGATTTAAAATAGCTTTTAGCTTTTTTCTAATTCAAAAAGACTCATCTCCGTCCCTTTTTCATAATACGCTTTGTATGAAATAATTTTATCATTACTCGATAATATGTGAGTGATGATATGTTTTAGTTCGGGAAGAAGTTTATCTAGTTTGATGATTTCCTCTTTTGTAAGCCATTCAAACCTTCCATCTTCATCACTCGTCTTTAATGTTCCACCAGCATAATCTGCTAAAAGCATATGAAAGAAAAATTCCTGCTGGAGGTCTTTTACATATGCGTTTCCGATTGCTTTTACTCTTATGTTTTTTATCGTTAATCCTGTCTCCTCCAACACTTCCCGCCGTGCACATTCAAATAATCCTTCGTTGAACTCACGATGTCCACCCGCCGCCATCCATACATCGGGCATAATGCGTTTGTGTGCTCCGCGATGAAGCATGAGATATTTATTTCCCTTTTTCACAAAACACTCAAGCGTTACCACGATATTTCTACTCATACCTGCATGATATCATTTCAATTACTTTAATTAAACATTTAATTAAAGTAATTATCTTTTCATCATACCTGAACTCAATCGTGCAAATTCAAAGAACATGAATGAGAAAAGAA
>CAYINK010000086.1:0-5080 GCA_964364765.1 uncultured Gammaproteobacteria bacterium | reverse complement strand
ATCCATATTAAGAATATCTTATTATAACAATCTATATCAGATTTAGGCTGTTGGGATAGTACGAAGAATAACGATATTTTAAAAAAGAAGTAAGTCAAGATATTTAATTTCCAATACTACCAATCAACCAATCTCCAAAATAACAATATCCAATTTTTGGACATTCAATTTTTTGGAAATTGGCTATTGGTAATTGGGACTTGGACATTGATATCCTATATCTTTGTCCTATCCTCGGCTCTGAATTCGCGGAGCACAGTGATTTTTATCTGCCCGGGGAAAACTTCAAACTTTTCTTCAAGTTCCAGTTTTATTTTTCCGGCAAGTACCACCGCCTCATCATCAGATATCTCATCAGGCTTTACGATGACGCGAAGTTCACGTCCGGCCTGAAGAGCATAGGCTTCCTTCACGCCTTTTTTCGTCTTAGCGGCATCCTCAATGGTCTTAATGCGTTTCAGATATTCCTCAAGATCCTCATGGCGTGCGCCTGGTCTTCCTCCCGATACTGCGTCTGCAATGTATACAATAATTGCCTCAATGGAAGTAAAAGGAACATCTTCATGGTGGGAGGCGATACAGTCCACCACTTTTTGAGGAAAGCGGTATTTCTTTGCAAGTTCAACTCCTAGATCAATGTGAGATCCTTCTTTCACGTCAATCACCTTTCCAACATCGTGTAATAGACAACCAAGTTTTACTACGTTTACATCTGCCTTCAATTCATGGGCAAGTGCAACTCCAATACGCGTCTCCTCAAGAGTGTGGATGATCATGTTCTGTCCATAGGAGTATCGGTATTTGAATTTTCCCAAAAGCTGAGTGATCTCAGGAGGTAGGTTGAATATACCAACCTTATGAGCCAATTCTTCACCTGCTTTAAAAATAACTTTTTCAATTTCTTCTCGTGTCTTTGCCACGATTTCTTCAATTCGCAAAGGTTGGATGCGTCCATCTTTGATAAGTCGCTCCAGTGCAACCCTAGCAATCTCGCGTCGTACGGAATCAAACGAAGATAGTTTCATAACCCCTTCCTCTTCCAGATCTACATCAACCCCGGTTGCGATTTCAAACGCGCGGATATTGCGTCCTTCTTTTCCAATAATCCGCCCCTTATAATCATCACTGGGAAGGTGTACGACGGATAAAGTATATTCAGCCACATAGTCGGTTGCGCCGTACCTCATGGCATCCACCAAAATTTGCTTGGCTTTTTCGTCAGCCGTTTGTCTAACTTCTTCATCTGCTTGTTTAATGCGTTTGGCAACATCGGCTTTCAATTTTTCTTCCCAACCCTGCAAAAGTAAAGTGCGCGCTTGGTCTTTGGTCATCTGCGCAATTTTTTCAAGTTTCTGGAGAATAGCATCGCGTTTTTCGTCGATGTCACGCCGGGCATCATTCAAACTTTGTTTTTCCCGTTCGATCTGTTGTTTTTCCTGGGCAAAACCTTGTTCCTTTGATGCAATCTGTTCTTCTTTCTTTGATAACGATTTTTCGACCTCAAGAGCTTCGGTGAGGGTTTTCTGGGCTTCCTGTTTAATACGGAGAGCCTCTTCATTCGCACGGAGGGTTATTTCTTTTGCCTGTTGCTCAATATGGGTGAGTCGATTCGCCTCAGCTTCCCTTTTCTGATTTCCAAACAAAAGATTTTTAATAAAGTCAAACATATGAACATCGGGTAGGATGTTCCAAGGAGCGTTACAAAGCCGCTTTATAGTGTCCTATATCGATATATTGCATCATGACAGTTTATATAAATTGAGTTTTTTACCGCGACTTTCCCTGGAAACAATTGCTAATAACCATAATTCTACCTTTTTTCTAAGAAATCTGCAAATGCTTTTTTAGCTATGTCGTAGGTGAAGCCTTTTCGCAAAAGATAGGAAATGGCTTTTTTGAAGCGGGTTTTTTCACTTTGGCGGAGGAGAGAGGTTCTTCTCATATTGAGAGTTTTCAATGCAAGAGCAGATTCATCCATTTCATGCTCTGAAAAATATTCTTCAATCAAATCTTTTGATATACCGAGGTGGGAAAGCTCTCGTTGTAATAAAAATGTACTTCGGGGTTTGAGAAGGGTACGGTCTTTCACATACATGCTGACAAATTTTTTATCATTAATATATCCTTGTTCTTTTAATTGTTTGATGGTTTCCTGAATAGTGTTTCCCTCAAAATGAAAGCGAGGAGATTTTTTCTCAAGATAACGCTCTATCTCCTTTTCAGTACGCGCACGGAATTTGAGAAAAAAATAGGCGAGGTTGAGAGCCTTTACAATAAGATTGTCCATTTAATATGTTTGTCATTCCCGTGAAGACGGGAATCTAGACTATAATTTCAACTATTGTGTTTTTAGACTGGATCCCCGCCTACGCGGGGATGACAGAAAAGTCTTCTATTTCTTCATCGCAAGTTTCTCTTGCACAGCTTTAGTGATATGAGCTTTTAGTTTTTCATCTGCCATAAGTGTTTCCTTGACCTGATCTTTTCCTTGCCCAAGCATCCGGTCTTCATAGCGGATGAATGAACCGCTTTTCGTAAGAACACCACAGGCAATTGCCGCGTCCACGATTCCTTCCAGTTTATCAATCCCGTCAGCGGTTATGGTAAATTCAGCATCTTTAAAGGGTGGGGCAATCTTATTTTTTACCACCTTAACCCGGACACGGATGCCATAGGGCAGATTATTTTTCTTCAGCGTTTCAATCTTTCGCACATCCATACGGATTGATGCATAAAATTTGAGAGCTAGTCCACCGGAGGTGGTCTCAGGATTGCCAAACATGATACCGATCTTCAAACGAAGTTGATTGGTAAAGATGATGGTCGTCTTGGACTTTGACAAAATACCGGTCAGTTTACGAAGAGCTTGAGACATAAGTCGGGCTTGCATTCCCATCTGGGCATCGCCCATCTCACCTTCAATCTCGGATTGGGGAACTAAAGCGGCAACTGAGTCAACCACGACCAGATCGACGCCTCCTGAACGGATAAGTTGCTCGGTGATTTGAAGTGCCTGTTCCCCTGTGTCAGGTTGAGAAACAAGAAGATTTTCGACTTTAACTCCGATCTTTTGTGCCCAGGTAGGATCAAGGGCGTGTTCGGCATCAATAAATGCCACAACGCCATCATATTTTTGCACTTCAGAAATGAGGGAGAGACAGAGGGTAGTTTTTCCAGATGATTCGGGGCCGTATATTTCGATGATTCTTCCTTTGGGAAGTCCACCAATACCCAGGGCAACATCAAGGGGAAGGATTCCCGTCTTGATCACATCAATTGCGACTATGGGATGGTCCCCCAAACGCATAATGGCTCCTTTGCCAAACTGTCTTTGAATTTGATCTATCGCTAAATCAACCGCCTCGGTCTTGGGATTTTTAACTTCTTTTGATTCCTTTACATCCTTTGTGTCTTGTTTCATAGGGTATTATGTCTTAATTTTTAATTTAAAATTTATTAACACCATTGTACTAAGTACTATAGTATTGTCAATTTGAAATTTTATTATTTACAATTTCCAATACTACCAATAGCCAATGTCCAAACTTCAATGACCAATTTCCAAATATTATTTCAGTTTTTGAATTATAGAACTTATAATAGCTTCAATCTCATGGCCTTCTTGTATTAATGGATTCATTCTCGTCTGTAATCTTGGGTTAGTCTCAGAAATAATCTTCAGCCAGTAATTTGTTTCTTTCGTTTCTTTTCTTGCAATAGTCATAGATCTCACAAATTCTTTCGTGCTGAGGCTTCCATCAGCTTCCTGGCCGTTCGCTCCAATTGAAGTAACAGACCTAGCTATCTGATTAATAAAAACAATATTCTGAGGAGTCCTAGTAAGTACTTTTATAAGTCTCAATACTCTTATGACAAAATCAAATATACGTTTATGTATATTGAATTCTTTTTTTTTGGATATTGGGTATTGATCATTGGTAATTGGCGATTGGGAATTGGTAGTATTGGTCATTGAATAATTTTTTAAATTAAAAACAAATTTCCTCTTTAACCCTATACTGCAAAGCTTCCGCAATGTGGGGCGCTTCAATATTATTTTTCTGTTCCAGATCAGCGATGGTTTGGGCAACTTTGATGATTTTAAAATAGGAGCGGGCGGATAGGGAGAGATTGGAAATGGCTTGTTTAAGAAGAAGGTTTGCATCATCAGTCAGGACGCATAGATTACGGATATGTTTCGGTGTCATCTCACCGTTCATTTTTATATGATATTTTTCAAACCGTTTTTTCTGCTGTGAGCGGGCTATTAAAACTCTATTCCGTACATCATTACTTGATTCTGAATTTATGTGAGAAATAAGTTTTTCTTGTGCAACCGGTGGGACATCAATATGGAGATCAATCCGATCAAGCAGGGGGCCGGACAATCTTTTTTTATATTTTAAAACAGCACCCGGCATACAATGACATTTTTTGGTGGGATGCCCCAGGTATCCGCACGCGCAGGGGTTTGAGGCGGCCAAAAGAAGAAAGCGGGTGGGAAAATTAATTGACCCCGATGCACGGGATATAGAAATATTCCCATCCTCCAGGGGTTGGCGGAGAGACTCCAAGACCGAGCGGGGAAACTCGGGCAACTCATCCAAAAAAAGTACTCCTCGGTGGGCAAGTGATATTTCCCCCGGAGTAGGATTGGTCCCGCCGCCTATGAGGCCGATGCGGGAAGTAGTGTGATGGGGACTTCGAAAAGGCCGTTGGGTGATAAATCCGTGATTGCTGATGAGTCCGATTGAGGAATAAATTTTTGATACGTCAAGAATTTCATCTTTATCCATGGGCGGTAATATCGAAGGGAAAGCTCGGGATAGCATCGTCTTGCCCGCACCCGGAACCCCTTTGAGATGCAAATTATGAAAACCACTTGCGGCAATCTCCAAGGCTCTTTTTGCCTGATTCTGTCCCTTTATCTCAGAAAAATCAAACTCCCATACAGTATTACAAGTAAGAGCATCAAGATCGATGGCAGGGCGCGGCTCAATTAATTTCTGTCCATTTATGTGAAGTACTAAATCGGCAATGGTAAAAAATAGAGTGCCTAAAGTAATGGTAAGAAATAATC
>CAYINK010000085.1:0-5200 GCA_964364765.1 uncultured Gammaproteobacteria bacterium | reverse complement strand
ATTAACTTAAATATATGACCAAATGTTTTTTTTGCCAATATAAAGCGGTTCCTAGTTACAAAGAAATTGAGAATCTCGATAAATTTTTATCACCCCGAAAAAAGATCATAAATCGTGAATTGTCAGGCGTTTGTTCAAAACACCAAAGAATTTTGACAAAACATATCAAATATGCCCGGTTCCTTTCCCTTCTTCCATACGTATCGTATCAGGGGATGAGATAAGAAGTGTATAATTAGTACATGATCCTCACCATTCCTCTCCCCGAGCGGGGAAAGCCCCTCATCAAAGTGGGCCAGCGCGTTGATTTTAATACCCCTTTATATGAGGAAAAAATTCACGAAGAAGAAAAAGTATTTATTAGTCAAAAAATAGGAGTATCTCCAAAAAAAATATTTCACCATCTCAAAAAATTGGTGGGGGACACCATTCAAACGGGTGATCTGCTGGCTGAAAATAAATCGTTTATGGCGGGGCGCCGTTATACGAGCGAACATACGGGAATTCTCAAGGAAATTAACCACATCGATGGGTCTATTCTCATCGAAGTATCAAGCGACGATCGTGCCGTCAGAAAAGCTTTTTTTACCGGAGAAGCAGTGAAGATTGAAGACAGATCTTTGCAAATAAAAGTAGTATCAGCCAATGAATATGAAGTTAAAAATGCAAAAGAAACGTATGGAGGAAAAGCGCTTTATATAAAAAAAGAAGGTGCTTCCTATGATGAAGAAAGTGTTTTAGGAAACGTAGTAGTTGCAAGTTCCATTTCAGGATATCATCAGACGAAGATGGAGGCTTTAGGTGCGTCTGGCTTTGCGACTCTTCATGTCCTAGGCGAAATCACCGGAACTCCCGCGGTTCTTTTCAAACAAATCAAAGATTTTGAAGACGCAGTAAAACACCATCTTCCCTATTGCTTTATTGATGGTAAAACCAGTAAAATAGTCTTTTATACGTAATTTCGAGTTTCATATGTCCATATCAAAAAAAACAACCAATATCCTTTTGGCCCTTTCGGTTGCGATATTTCTTTTTGGCTCAGGATATAAACTGGGAGAGTTTAAGACAACCAAAGCTTCCAACAAGGTCACCAAAAGCGAAAATACGTTCAAGAATGTTGACTTTACCCTTTTTTGGGATACGTGGAACAGCATTGAGGCAAAGTATGTGGATCAAAAAAAGGTTGATAAAAAAAAGATGTATTACGGGGCGATCAAAGGAATGGTTGCATCTGTTGAGGATCCTTATACCTTTTTCTTAACTCCCGATGAAAATAAACAGTCAAAAGATGATTTGGGGGGCAAGTTTGAGGGAATCGGAGCGCAACTGGGCCTGCAAGGTTCACGTATCACAATAATTGCACCTTTAAAGAATTCACCTGCCGAGGGCGCGGGAGTCAAGGCGGGGGACTTTATCAATAAAGTGGACGGTACATCGACTAAGGGTTGGGTTTTGCCGCAGGCGGTTTCCAAAATCCGCGGGAAAAAAGGAACAAAAGTTAAACTAACTTTAGAACGGGCGGGTAAAGAAATTGATATTGAAATAACTCGAGACACCATCAAGGTTGAATCGGTTGAGACCCGACTGGATGAGAAGAAACAAAACTGTGGCACGATCTGTGACAATATTGCCTATCTGAAATTAAACCAGTTTGGAGAAAATACGGTAGACGAATGGGAAGTCAAAGTTGCTGAGATAAAAGACGCCTGGGATAAAAAAACAATAAAAGGAATGGTTTTGGACCTTCGGGATAATCCGGGTGGATACCTTGAAAGATCTGTTTATCTGGCAGGAGAATTCCTGCCAAAAGGTAAATTAGTTGTTAAACAAGAATCAAAGGCGCTCGGGGACAAAGAATATCTGGTCATGCGTACGGGAAGCCTGTTAGATATTCCTCTCGTCGTTTTAGTCAATAAAGGGTCTGCATCTGCCGCTGAGATATTATCAGGGGCATTGCGTGACCATAAAAGAGCCAAACTCATCGGGGAAAAAACGTTTGGCAAAGGATCGGTACAGGAAGCTCTTGATATGCGTGACGGGGCGGGTTTACATGTGACAGTTGCCAAATGGATTTTACCGGGAGGTGACTGGATAAACCATAAAGGAATTGAACCGGATATCAAAAGCGAGATGAAACCATCCACGGGCAACACGCTTACCCGCGAGATCGACACCCAACTTGACCAGGCAATTGAGGAGGTGATGAAATAATGAGTATGAATAGCAAAATCTGCATTTCAAAAAAACTACTACTCATATTTTTATTCACTATCGTGCTTTTCACCTCCTTTGTACTTATCTCCAATACTCTTTCCAATAGCAAAAGAACGCTTTCTTCAAAAGCCGCGCCACATGAGATTATAGGTGGGAGAGATGTTCTAGAGGGTGAGTTCCCTTTTATTGCTTACTTATATGGTCTTACTGGAAGTTGTACTGGCACGCTTATTTACCCAGAATGGGTCCTTACCGCCGCCCATTGTGTTAGAAATGATGCTGGTTATAGTGTAAATGTTATTCTGGATATCATCAATAAGGAAGATATGTATAAGATTGATGCAAAAAAGAAATTCAAAGCCTATCCATACATACATGAGGGTTATGATCCTGATTTCTCACAGAACGACATTGCTCTTTTGAAGTTGGATAGAAAAGCTGAAATCAGCCCAGCAAATCTCCCTTTTGGTGATCGTAATCGTGTGAATGCGATGTATCGAAATGATGCAAATGTCAGTGTGGTTGGATGGGGATGTGTGGGATTGTCTCCCACGCCGGGCGAAAAACTTAATTATGTTGTTCCTAATTATATTGTAGTAAGTAATGACAAATTGAAGGTTGTAACTCTGCCTATTCATTTGAAAGATAATGAAAAAGCGAATATCTTTAGTTTTGGGTATGCTGATAAAAGAGTATTAGAAAATAATGTCTGTTGGGGAGATTCCGGTGGACCGGCCCTTTCTGGTACAGAACATCCAAACATAGTCATTGGACTGTCCTCATCAGGTGGAGTTTGGGATATAGTCGACTCGCCGCGCATAAGAGATTACGTCTCTTGGATACAAAAAACAATAAAAAATGCCCCATTAATCCCCTGCTATGATACTATCAGTAAAAAATTTATACCAGCAACCACAAGTTTTACAAATCCTCCTGATAATAGTGGTGAATATTTCGTCTATAAGGACTGTGTATACGATGCGGATACAAAAGAAAAAACAGGACTTAGATGCGATCGTGATAGTCCTGGCTATACCCCAGATTACCTTGGTGGACCAAATCAAATCTTTTCCGCAAAATCAACAGAAAGTTGTTATGTTCCCAATCTCTCCGAATGTATGAATTTATTCCACCCGCAAATTGATGGATATCACGGAAGAAGCCTGGATAGTATTGTCTGTAAAATAAATGACAAGGGGACAATACCGTACGGTGAAACATATGAAACGAAGGTGCGTGATAAAACACTAACTTATAAATGTCAATGTACCGAGCGAGAAAAATATCCCGTCCTTCAAGGGGTGAAATAAACCCAATCCAAATCCTCATAAAAAAATTCGTTAATAATTTAACCTTAGTGGTTTAATTCAGTATTAACCAATCGAATAATCGGACTAAACCGAGGCTAAATCCTCCTGTAACTTCAGTATATGATTATTATCATAGGCATTGCGTGACCATAAAAGAGCCAAACTCATCGGGGAAAAAACGTTTGGCAAAGGATCGGTACAGGAAGCTCTTGATATGCGTGACGGGGCGGGTTTACATGTGACAGTTGCCAAATGGATTTTACCGGGAGGTGACTGGATAAACCATAAAGGAATTGAACCGGATATCAAAAGCGAGATGAAACCATCCACGGGCAACACGCTTACCCGCGAGATCGACACCCAACTCGATCAGGCGATTGAAGAAGTGATGAAGTAAAATCAAAATGTGAACAAGCTCAGGAAACTATAGAGTGAAGACTTTTTTATTTCAATAAGTCCGCCCGTATCGGCCGCTACATAGAGCTCACGTGGAACATTGATGGGAATAACCCAGAATAATTTTTCCGTTTTATCAGCCAGTATTTTATACTGCAGTTGTTTATCCCGTACTTCAAGCAAGATATCTCGTGGGGTTCCCGACTGATCAACCACCTTCAACTGCCGCATGATGGCCATAGCATCTCCTGGCATAATAGATACTTTCATAGGCCCGCTTGGCGTATCAACAGTCAAAATGTTGGTTGACGGATTTACGGAGAGGGACATGGTGGTTCGAGCCCTGGTATCATCCTGTTCGATGGTCAAGGCCCCGCTATTTTCTTCACCGGATGATACGGTGACTGCCTGAACCCCTTTTTGAATAACAAACTCCTGCTGGGACACGGCAAGCGTCCCTCCTTGTTTTTCCTCAAGCGTAATATTGAGGATGCCCGCGGTTTTTTCAGGAGTATTTGGTAACGGTGTCTCATTTTTTGAAATATTTATCGAAATAGTTTTGACATCTTCTCCCTTAATAATACGGGTAACGGGGGCCGGCGGGCGGGTATAAGGTGCGGCTGGATTGATGGTTGGTTGGGGCATTTCTATGACGATGGTCGATTTTTTACCCCGATATTGTTGCGGGATGGGTGTTGCGGTGGGAAGAGGGACATTGATGTCTTGATGTGGCACTGGAGTTGAAGTTTGAGCAAGGGTAGGAATAAAAACAGAACTTTGTGATGAGCTGGAGAAAGACGAACTACTTGAACTTGAAGAAGATGGAGAAGGTGACTTAGTCAGAGAAGGGGGAATTGGTGTTGCGGTTGGCCACCAAGTAGGTCGATATGTTCTTATAATAGTCGGGGTTGCAGTTGGAATGAGGGTTGCGGAGGGCAATATTCTTGGCGTTGAGGTGGGACGCGGAATGGTTGGGCTGATGTAGCGGGTTGGATAAGGAGTAAGAGACGGTCGAGGGGTGGGAGTTGAAGTAGGTGTTGGAGTCGCGGTAGGGGTTGGGGTAGAAGTTGGGAGCGGTGTTGATGTAGGAGTGTGGGTAGGACTCCAAGTTGGATAAGGAGTGGATGTGGGTTTTCGAGTTGGGATTGGAGTATTAGTTGGTTTTTTCTTATCAATCTTACCCCCCCAGATAATATACGTATATATTTGGCTATTATCATTATTCCCCAATACTTGACCCTCAGACATAATAAAATTGCTGTTTGTTGTAGCACCATAAC
>CAYINK010000084.1:0-5264 GCA_964364765.1 uncultured Gammaproteobacteria bacterium | reverse complement strand
AGTCTTGCCGTTACATATGTGTCAAATTGTCCTACACCCCACCAAGGATAATAGGTTACATTTATAATCTTCGCTATTATGCTTCCCGTTAAGTCTTTTTCTTCTTTCGCACTCTGAATTGCCTGTATGAACCACATACTGGGTTTCGCGGTATTCGCCCACCATAAACCCTGTCCGACTTTTACTTTGACGTAGACATAAGTAGGCTTGGCAATAAAAAGCTTGTAAATCGATACAACCCCGACGAACAACACGCAGAGAGCTATGATGGTTACGAAGTAGTTCTGCTTTGCAAACGAGAATATTTGTTTGAAATTGACGAATCCTTTTTGTTTTTTCTCTATCATAGGATAGCTATCCCTTCTTTTTTCGCTTCACTTAAAATGGAAAGATGGCTTATGTTCTCATAGTCCTTCATTTTTAATACGCGGACGTCAAATAGACGGCTATTGTCTATTTCCGATCCGATGTCAGAAAGTTTGTTCATAAGTTCAAATTCTTTTTTCTTGTTAAAGTCCGTTATTACCAACAAATCAATATCACTCCATTCGGTTGCGGTTCCCCGGGCAAATGAGCCATAGAGGATAACCTTCTGCGGATTAACTACGGTGTTAATTTTTTTGATATATTTTTTGAGAGTTATTTCAATTGTTTTTCTATCCATAGGTATAGTTTTTCAGCCATCATAACTAACGGCTCAACTACGCTCCGTTTCATATAGTGTTTTCGGCTCAGATCTTCATATCGTGTTCGGGTAAATGCAAGTGATAATTCCTTTACGTTGGAAAATGGTAGCTTTGTTATATCGAGCTTTGCTTGTTTTAGTAATACATCTAAATCGTGTGTCTTCTTTGGTAGTGCGTCTATCGATTCCACAATATAGGCTTTAATTATCTTTTCAACCGCTTGTTGCCAAAACATAACCGCGTATACATTTCTCTTTGTTTTCCACATTTCAATTGCAATTTCCCGATCATCTTTGGCAATCTGCGACCATTCTTTGGTTTCTTTTTTCATATCTTGAATATTATACACCCCTCGGCACCCCCACCACAAACAAAACAAAAAGAACCATGATGGTTACAAAATAATTCTGCTTTGCAAACAAAAATAATTGTTTAAAATTGACAAATCCTTTTTGTTTTCCTTTTGCCATATGGGTGATTATATACTAAAAAAACTCGGATTTGTAATTTGTTTTTTCAGTATCCGCACACCTAATCTGCTTTATCAACCCTCCGGGTTGCAAACCAGAGTAAGGTGGGTATACTAGATTAAGATGAGGTTAAAAAATCAATTAAGTTTAGATGTTTTACTCCTTTAAAATCTCCGCTTGCATATTCGTCCATAGAAATCACATACTTCGGATAGTTGTCTTTGATTTTCAAAAGATTGCCGAATTCCCGTTCAATGACTTTTTTTGAAGTCAATAAATAGGCTACTTGATAATAGGCTTTATTTGTATCTTTTTCTGCCACAAAATCAATTTCATTTTCCCCTACTTGACCAACAGTCACTTTGTACCCCAAGTAGGTCAATCTAGAAAAGACCAAATTTTCCATAATTTTATTCATATCAATCTGCCTATATCCGATCAGGCTATTTCTAAGCCCCAAATCTTCAAAATAATATTTTTCGTTTATTTCAAATATTTTTCGTCCAACTATATCCTGACGTTTGACTTTATGGATAAAAAAACTGCTGGTGAGATAATTTAAATAATTCAAAATGCTGTTTGGGGAAATGTCTAAATTTTGAGATTTTAAAAAATCACTGATCCTTTTAGCGGAAATTAAAGAACCGATATTATCAGCCAAATACTCAACTAGCCGCTCAAGGAGGTGAACATTGCGGACATTAAATCGAGCTACAACGTCTTTTAAAATAATAGTATTAAAAATTGTTTTAAGATATCCATAAACCTGTTCGTCTTCAAGTTCAAGGTTAATTAGATATGGGAGACCGCCATACTTAATATAGGAAAAAAGCGTCTCTTTGTTTTTCTCAAGATGATGAAACTGGAGGAATTCTCCAAAAGATAGGCTATAAATGGGGATTTCGATAAATCGACCACCTAATAAATTGGCTAGGTCAGAAGATAATAAATTTGAGTTACTACCGGTACAGTAAGTATCATAATTTGCCCGAGTACCAAAATCTCGTATTGTCTTTTCAAATTGGTCAATTTCCTGTATTTCATCGATAAAAACATAGTTTTTTTCTTTTTTAGATGACTTGTTTTCTACATATGTTTTTAAATCGTGATAGTCTTCTATCCGGTCAAATTCATAGAGTTCTTTATTAATATAGATTATATTGGCGCCCTTATCAATCTTTTTTATTTCATCCATCACTTGGTATAGAAAATAGCTTTTGCCCACACGCCGTTGTCCGACTATGACCTTAATAATATTGGTATGAATATAGGGTTTGATTGTGTGGAGATAGTGATTTCTTGGGATATATTTTTTAATCATGATTAAAAGATTCTTTAAATATCTAATTAGTTTTAAGTATAGTTAAAAGAGCTCAAATTGTCAAGGGTAATCCTTTTTGTTTTCCTTTTGCCATATGGGGTGATTATATAAATTAATTCAAATCGCCGAGTAATAAATCAAAAAAATTATTTTTATTTATCAATATGATATCGGAATTCTTGTAGGTATTTAAAAAATCTTGCGGTTTTTTATAGGTGTCTTTATTCCACTTTATCTCATATCCATGAAGCTTTCCATTCGACTCTTCAATATAGTCTATTTCCTTTTGGTCATGCGTCCGCCAAAAAAAGGTATTACTGGAGATTTGGTTGTTCTTTAGATATTTTAATCGTTCAATGATGACAAAATTTTCCCATAAAGCCCCCACGTCGTCCCGTAAGTGAAGCGGGTTGTATTGCGCGATGAGACTATTTCTTATCCCCAGATCATAAAAATATATTTTTTGCTTTTTACCAATCTCGCTTCTCAAATTTCGACTAAACGAGCGTAATCGCACGATGACAAACGCTTTTTCAAGGAGATCCAAATAACGTTCAATGGTTTTTCTCCCCGTTGCTAAGGTGGTTGCTAATTCATTCATAGATACTTCGCTTCCCACCTGAAGAGCAAGGAGTTGAACAAGGTTCATGAGAAGGGAGGATTTTTTAATCTGTTCGTGTTCGAGCACGTCCTGGAAAAGATATTTGCTCGTAATATTGTCCAAAAGGACCTGAGCATCTTTTTCTGAGCTATTCATGATCTCCGGATATGACCCAAAACGAAGAAGCGATTCGAGCTTGCCTTGGAGGTCTACTCGTGAATAAGTTTGAGTCAGTTCTTGAAGAGATAAAGGAAAAAGGGTAAACTCAAGCGCTCTCCCCGTCAGCGGCTCGCTGATTTTATTTGAAAGTTCAAAACTTGATGAGCCGGTTGCGATGATTTGTATTTGAGGATACGCATCATGAAAAATCTTGAGTATAAGCCCAATATTGGTTACTTTTTGAGCCTCATCCAGGACTATGAACTGTGCTCCTCCGAAAAGACCAGAGAGCTCTTGTGGATCTTGCCTTTGTAATGCTTGTTTCACTCCCAAAATTTCGCAGTTGAAATAGTTTTGTTTTTTTCCATACCGCGAAAGGAGTGACTTTACTAGAGTGGTTTTACCAACTTGGCGGGGTCCGTAAATAACCAAAATCTTTCCTTTTCCCACCCAACCCTCTATAGTACTTTCAATTTGTCTTCGATAATACATATTATGCCTAAAGTATCAATATTTAACCTAATTTTGATACTTATGTAACAATATTAAAACAACTGGGGATATTTGTCAACCACAATATGCCCCTTTTTTGTTTTCCTTTTGCCATATGGGGTGATTATACTAGATTATACAAAAATTTCACTTCATTGAGTGTTGATAGTATTACTGCTACTAATATAACTACCTATTGACATTGGTAATACTATGTAATATAGTATTACCGTATGATACAAACGTCGACCGTAACACAAAAAGGACAAATCACTATCCCCTACCTCATTCGACAGAAAATGGCTATTGAAACCGGCTCAAAGGTTTCCTTTATTTTCGAAAACGAAAAATTAATCCTTTCTCCCCTTCCTTCTTTTTTTGATTTTAGAGGCTCAATTAAATCAAAAAAGCCGTTTGATGTAAGGAAAATGCGTGCCCAGGTAAAAAAACATCTTGCTTCCCGCTATGGCAAAAATTCTTGATGCAAACATTGTTATTCGCTTTTTAGTCGAAGACGATAAGGTTAAAACCGACGCGGTTGAAAAATTATTTCGATCCGAGGAAATATTGATACTTACCGATGTCACCATTTCAGAAATTGTCTGGGTTTTATCTTCCTATTATGATGTTTCGCGTATGGAAATTGTAAAAAAGATCACCACCCTTATTCATCTTCCTTCTATAAGGTGTGATAAAAAAATTGTCTTGATTGCGTTAAGCTTATTTGAGAAATATAATATCGATTGGATTGACGCATACCTGGCCGCCTATGCGGAAGAAAATTCAATAGATGGGGTTTATTCTTACGACCGTGATTTAGATAAAGTTAAAAAAATTAAAAGACGAGAGCCGTAAACAAGAAATACTATGAATTACACCATCACCAAAGGCCTTATAACCCAGAAACTAGATAATAAGACGGTTATATTCGATGGAGAGGAGTCCGTGCTTTATACCTTCAATGAAACCGCAAGCTATATATTTTTGAAATTGAAGGCAAAATGGGATGGAAAAAAAATAATTCTGTCACTCGTGAAGAGATACGGCGTGAAGGAGGAAAGGGCGAAGAAAGATGTGAAAGAATTAGTTAAAGACCTTTTGAAGAAGAAGATATTAAAACATCTCAAGACCTAGAACCCATCTCCATACCTATGGATATTGTTTGTCATTGCGAGCCAAACATAATATAGCGAAGCAATCTATCTAAATAATGAGATTGCCGCGTCGTCAGGTACACGTCTGTGCCTGCCTCCTCGCAATGACAAAAGTTTCTTCATCACCAACCACACCCCTGTATAAAGCACCTGCGGATTAAATATAATCATCATTTTCCTCCACAACGGTTCAGGCGAAAGAAAGAAGAGATTTTTAAAACGATTGATCCCCGCCCTTACCCGCGGTTCGTCATCAAATATATTTATGTTTTTAATGTAGGGGTCGGTTTTAACCGACCCGTTTTGTTGAATTGATTTGAGAAATGCGTTGGGAATAGGAGTTTGGTAATATTTTTTTAGAAGAACAAAAGCAGGATAGAC
>CAYINK010000083.1:0-5264 GCA_964364765.1 uncultured Gammaproteobacteria bacterium | reverse complement strand
TGGAATAGATCTATTGAAACTATCCGTCAGAGGCTTGTATTTCCATACCGGATTATACGAAACAAGATTCTTGGGAAGATGGAACCCATCTCCGTTGTGCTTGTCGTTAATAATCGGTGTAACCTGAACTGTAATTACTGTTTTGGAGATTACGGAAACAGAAGAGATACCGATTATACAACTGAGGAACTGGTAAAGATTATAGACGACCTTTATGACTTGGGAACCAGATACATGATTGTGCACGGCGGCGAGACGCTACTGCGCAAGGATATTGGCTATATTGTCAATTATATTAAGAATAAAGGAATCTATGTTGGTTTTATAACAAACGGCATATTATTGCAAAAAAAGATTGACGAGATTAGAAATGTTGATAGCCTCTGTATAAGCCTTGATGGCAGGATGGAAGGCAATGACCTTAATAGGGGCAAAGGTGCATTTGAAGCCGCTTTTAATGCGATTAAATTGGCTTCAAAAGAAAAATTCAGACTGCGGGTTTCTGCAACATTGACGCATAATACCATGAATGACATAGAATATCTTGCAAAACTGGCCAAGGAATATAAATTTCAACTCTACTTCAGCATTCTCTATAAGCCACTTAAAAGGGCGCTGGATATGGCAATGAGCGAATCTGAGATAAGAAAGGCGCTTAAGGACATCGCCTATTATAAAAAACAGGGATATCCTATCTTTACCTCCTACCAATGCCTTGAATACTCTATGAGTTGGCCATTTGACTATAACGAAAAACATCACGCGTCTGCAAAAGAGCTTCCTAATGGGTTCAAAAAAATTGACTGCTATTATGGGAGGTCAAAGTTTATCGTTGAGGCAAATGGTTTTGTTTATCCGTGTTTCCCATTGAATGAGGAATTCAAAGCCTTAAACTTAAAAGAGGTAGGTGTAGCAAAAGCCATTGAACATGTTCGTAAAACTATTACCTGTGTTGCATGTCCTCATTTAAGCAATACCGATTACAATTTGCTCCTTGGAATATCTGCAAGACAGATGTTATATTTGGTGGGAATGCAGTTAAAAGAGGTTTTTCATTTATAAATTATAAAAGGGGGTGTAATCCTCAAGGGGTCATATATAGTTATAAAAAAAAGGATTATACCCAACATTCAAGCCTATGAACATATTTATAACAGGCGTATCATCAGGCCTTGGAAAGGCCTTGGCTGCAGAGTTCTTGCATGACAACCATAATGTTTGGGCAGTTGCAAGAAGAAAGATTGCCGATTGGGATACAAATAAAGACTTGCAGTCCAATAAAAATTTCAGATATATGATATGTGATGTTTCAATAAGTTCTGACGTTGAGAAGGTTTGTAAAATGATGATGGACGAGCAGTTTATACCAGATATTGTCATTTTAAATGCCGGAATTATGGAGAATGACTTGGAGGAGGATTTTTTGTATTCTGTTTTTTATAAAATATATCAAATAAATTTGTTCGGTGCGATAACATGGATTGATGCATTTCTTCCAGCTTTCATAAAGAGAAACTGTGGGACATTTGTGGCTATTTCATCGCTATTTTCATACAGGGGGTTAAATAGCAAAAAGATGGCATACGTGGGAAGCAAGGCCGCCCTGAACATGACCTTTGAATGTTTCAGACTCCACTTGCTTTCAACAGGAGTCCGTTTTATTACCGTTAATCCTGGAAGGATGGTAGGGAGTAAAGATGGAAACGGCTTGATGAGAATAACTTACAAAAGCGCTGCAAAAAAGATAGCCGGCCATATTCTTTCAAAAAGGAGCGCAAACATTCTTGATTTTCCATTCATCAGTTCGGCTATAACTAAGATACTGAGAGTGATGCCTGATTTTATCGTTGCCAAGGTGATAAAATTTTATAGAGGATAACCCATCAGCGGGTTAATCTATCAAAAACTATGCTGAGGACTCCTGGCGTAAGCCCGCTGCCTCGTCTGATAGGCAACTTGCAGGTTTCCCCAAAAATTAATGTCTATTTTTGGGATAATCACTTTCTTATATATTAAATCTAAAAGTATCGGATAGGAGTGATTTTAGAAAAATGAGCCCGACCGTTCATGTGATTCAAGGTTTATCAGGAACTGCTGCATTGTATCCATTTATTGGCATAAAAGCCATAATCTTTGGAGTATCGGTTATTGTCATTGATTTAGACCATTTTATAGAATATTACACAGATACACGCAGATTCAGCATAAAAGGGTTGTTTGAATATCACAATATATTGTTAAAGAATTTAGATGGTTATCTCGGACTTAACCTGTTCCATACTATTGAATGCTATATTGTGCTATTTTTTTTAGGATTATTTTTGCCGGATACCAATTTTGTCTTAATGGGCTTTCTATTCCATCATCTATTTGATCAAATACAGTTAAGTATATTGCATAAACCATTCGCAAGGGCTTTTTCCATAACCGAATACCTAATTAGAAGGAAAAATTATTTTACAACAATTAGCCAAGTTCTGGAAAAAGGAAAAGCAAAAGAGAAATATTAAGATGAAGAAGTGGGGTAAGATAGATGACGGGGGAAGCCATTGCAATATAAAGTCATAATTGCTCTTTTAGTTATTGTTTCCATAACCCTGCTTCCGATACTGGCTTGGGAAAAAACAAGGCGAACAGTGCCTTTTGTAGGGGTGTTGTACCTATTATTTATTTATATATATCAAGATCTTGTATTGGGCAATATTACCGCTACTCACGATACTTATTGGTCTTCTACCTATTTTTATTCGTTTGTAAGGCAGTGGATTGTGTCTGATGTGTCCTTAGGTTGGAATCCTTATCTTGGGGGCGGACAGCCGTTATCTCTTTTTTCTAATTATATTCTTCACTCACCGGTATTTATATTCGCTAAATTGTTTTCATTTCTGGGATGGAATTTTTCTCATGAACAGTTTTTTAGCCTGATTTGGGTGTTTAATCATTTATGGATATGCACTGGCATGTATCTTTTACTATATTTGTTGCTTGATTCTTTAATTCTGTCACTTTTTGGTATGGTATCATTGTTATTGGGTGGTTTTTTCATAGGTGGGCTGGCTGCACCAGATGGGTATTATGTATTGATTTTTTTACCTTATCTGTTGTTTTCTATAATTTTATTCTGGAAGCATGAAAAATGGTTTGGCATGTATTTGTTTTTTGCGTTCTTGGGTTTGGCTGTAAATTACTATAATCCTGTGTATTTGCTTATTTATCTTCTGGTAGTATTGTTTTCATATTTATTAGTTAATATCTTTAACTTAAGAAAAGTTATCGGCAAATTTATTGGTTTAATAAACGAGAAACCTTATAGCATTGTTCTTGCCGCCATTTTGTTTATTATACCGGCACCCCCGTTTATTTATTCATATTTTGAAATGAGAGATTATGTCAGCCCCACTCGTGGCTTCACCATCAGAGGGCAAACGGTTTCCAATACGGGTTTTCAGCCATCTGCTGCCGCTTCATGGGAATCTTATCAGGTTTTATATGATTGGAATATAAAAGACTTCTTTTTGAATACACATACATCATTTTATGTCGGACTCCTGCCGGTGATTATGCTTTGTATTGCCCCAGTGCTTTTGATTACATCCGCAGAGTTTAGAAAAAGGAGCGGAGTTTTTTTAATAAGCGCGGTTTTTTTAGCGACAATTGGATCCGGCGGTTCTTCCCCTCTTCCAGTGTGGCCTTGGTTGGAAAATCTGCCTTTCTTGAATATGATTAGACATACATTCCCTTTTGCACGAGGCGCCACCTTTTTTTTGATACTTGTTTCCTCCGAAACATTATTGCAATTATTCAAAACTACAAATTTTTCATGGTTAAATTTTAGAGCAAAGATCTCCGTGCAGTATTTTGCGCTCTTTTTTTTATTTGCTTTACATATAGGCTCATTAATTCATTTTTCAAATATGAGGCTACACAGTTTGCCGATTAACAGAGATACTGCTGCCGCTAAAGAGAAAATTTACCTTAAAGGCTTTGTTTATCCATCTGAATGGAGTCTTTATAGCAAGGAATCATCTCCAATACCATTGGATATTACCGGCATGATACGAAAAAAATCAATATTGACTCATCCTGACCCAGAATTTAATTTTATGCTGCATAAAGACTTTATTCCCTTTTTGCGCAATATAAGCCGTGGAGACTACCGTAATGGCTTTTTTGTGCGCCCACTTGAATATCAATCGTATAAAAAAGACTTATTGTTGCCGACTACTGTAGGCAGTGAGACAGCGATTCTATATACAAATCTTGGTTTTAGAAAAAAGAACACATACTCCCCTATTTATGCAACAGCAGAAAGCAATTCTACAGAAAACACGGTAAAAAATATCTATAAAGCCATAGATGGCGATTTTAACTCTTATTGGCAGGTAGATAAAACAAAAAAGAAAGATAGTTTTACCTGGCTTTCTATAACATTCCCATCTGAAGTAAAAATCTACGGTATTCGCATTACTCCGCGTAAAATTGATGAGCTGTGGAGTAACGATAGCGCGGAGATTCAGGTTAGTAGAGACGGCAAAAAGGTGGAAGCATTTCAAAAATTGGATTTAAGAAGCGCTCTTCTCAATAGTTCCAACACATCGCTTCTTTTCCCTTTCAAGACCGCGGTTACGGCAAGATTTTTCCGGTTATGGGTGAACGATAAAGATTTTACTGCTCTTGCAGAAATTGAGTTTATTGACGAGCCGGCGGCAGATACTAATAGGGTAGCGTCTTCTAAAAAAGCAGAGGTTCTTAACATGTCCAATGTGGTTGTGAAGGCAAGTTCTCGCTACCTTGCCCATGCTGAAGATTTGGCTTTTGACAATAATATTGCCACTTTTTGGCATGTAAATGTTCCTTCAGAAGACTCTCATTGGATTTCTATTGAGTTTTCTGTCAGCCGGGCTTTTAATGCTGTGCAATTTGTGCCTCGTCAAGATGAAAATCAAATGTGGGATTCTTTTCGCCAAATAGAATCCAAGGTTGAATTGCAGGTTAGCGAAGACGGGGAAAGCTGGGCATCTATACCGCAAAAAAGATCGGCTTACAACAACACACTTTTGATTTCCTTCAACGAAGCAATTACTGCAAAACATGTCAAATTTTTGATTCATGATAAAAGCAGAAAATTTTTGTCAGTGGCGGAAATTCAATTTGTGAGATTGCCCGAAAACTTTTTTGAAGGCGCATCTTTTCCGTCTGCTGAGGTTGGGGTTGTGGAGCCATTGGAGTCAAACAATCCGAATAAAATTTATTTAAAGGTTCAT
>CAYINK010000082.1:0-5281 GCA_964364765.1 uncultured Gammaproteobacteria bacterium | reverse complement strand
CTTTTCAACAGCCATTATCAATTTCTTTCCCCATCCTTGATTCCTCAGCTTTTCATCCACCCATAAAGCGGTGATTTCCATACCGTTCCAAAGAAAACAAACAACAACACCTCCAAGTACCACATCAACTTCATCCTTCAAAAGGATGGAGAATTTTTTTGGTTTTCTGGGATGTCCTTTACTAGCATGATGAGCCAATAGACCGTTCATTACAGCTTTCATTTCAGTTGGATTTGGTTCACCATCATGGTTTACAAACTTAAAATCACCCATAAATAAATTATACCAGCATTGCTATTAATTCAAAGCTCCACGGCTAATTACTTTAATCAAATGTTTAATTAAAGTAAAACGACGCAGAAAAAAAGTCTTACTCTGATTTAATATTAAATTAGAGCAATATGAAGATGGCTTCCTCAGCCAGGTAACCGGGCGATGGCTATCTAAGGCCATACAGTGACAAGGAAGAGGAGAGGATTTTAGCGAGGCAGGTAAAAAATATGTAAGAGATTAGTTCCTCAAACCACTTAAATATTCAGTTACCGGCATGTCAAGTTTATTTATCAAAAAATAAGTTGCATTCAGAAGTGCCGCGGCAAAAATCCTCCCCTTCTTGTACCCGGTCATTTTTACCAACCTTTGCATTATGTGAAAAAATGAATAGTAATCCAGAATTATTTCAGCCACTTGTTTAACATCCTCTTTATTATTTGTGAAGTGACCTTTATATTTTTCCAAAGGGTCGGTTGCGGTAGATGCGGTTGGAGGAATTGCGGTTGCCCCATGGAAGGTTACAAATGGAAATGGCCAGACCACTTGGACATCCAGCCCTCTTAGAAAATCATTCCATTCAGCAGTACTGATTTGCACCGTATCATTTGGATCAGCAGGCGCATCTCCTTTCGAAAATCTTTGTAGCATACCCACGACTACTGTAGCAATCAACATGGTCTGCATTTTTCTTGCAACTTTTAGCCGTTCTTGGAGAAGTGCTGGGTTTTTTGCAGGAGCGCCTTTTATGGGAATTGGTTGCTCAACACCAATTAAAATAGCGGTTGAAACATTTCGAGCCAATTTCAGTAATTCGTCATCGCGACCAACACGGTCAAAGAAAGAAGCATCCGTTTGATAAAAAATGCGTTTATCTGCTTTGTTTAGCAATCCAAAAAAACCCTTCATCCATTTACTCCAGTCAGGCCCTGACTCGTTATGGTTTATTGCTCCTAAGTTTTGATCCAATACGACAAATCCTTTCCCCAGCGAAGCATTTATTCTTAACTCCAAAGATTCCAAGGGCATTCTTCGTGTTGTAGGGCCATGCGCAACACCTGTTGAACAGAACGGACATCCTAATGGGCACCCAACAGATGCACATAGCTGATTGAGAAGCCATTCAGGAGGATCATATTTCTTTCCAAATAATTTTATTTCAGGTAGCAAAGCCGACTCAAGGCGCATCCGGTTTGCCAGATTACCAGCCTTTTCTTTTTCAGGCGCATAATACTCATCAAGGTTTACAAGAGGGGGAACATTAAGATAAGCATGTGTTAACCCATCATGCATAGCATCAGGAATCAAAACATAAGGTCCTTGAGAAGTAATATCTACTGGTAGTCCCCGATGAAAAATGAAATGCCCTTGGGGTTTTGCTTGACGAACTATTTGCATCACTGTACTCATCGTACCTTCAGACTCTCCAATGAATACGTGTGCTTTCGTTGAAAGAGCAACCGCATAAGGGTCAAGGGTTGGCCCCAAACCACCAATAATTATTTTTACATTCCCATTATTCCTTCGTACCGTGTTGGTAACTTCTACTATTTTTCTAATATCAAGAGAAAGAGTCCCGGTAAGAAGAGCAAGTCCATGCTTATCTTGATTCATTATCCTTGTATACCTTTCGTCATCCAAGCAATCACTAAAATCGATGGTATTTATTTTGCCAATTTTCTCCGTCTGTGAAAGTTCGTTCATTACCACCGTTGACCCAATATACGGACCGAATGAAGCAAAGACAGAAAGCTGAAATAAATCTTTAATTCGAGCCGCAATACTATTGCGCTGATGCGCTTCGTCTGATTTACCTTCGTGGCCTATTGCCTTATCAAACATACCGCCAATATCAGGAGTATCCTTATGAGATATAATGAGCACATTTTGGGCATTGCTTGATGACTCTATGTCCGCAGATAGTTCTCTATCGAGAACTTTGAATACAAGGTTTAGATTGTCATCATGATTTTTTAAAGCTTCTTTCAAGACCTTTCTATTGCCGCTATGATGAAGAAATCTTCGCATGATTCCAGTTACCATTACCTGGTCTGCATTTGGGAATGAGTATGTCCAATCAACACCTCCTCCTTTCAAAGTAGTCTCAATAGCTTTTTCAAACTGAGGTATTCGAACGGCATCTTCACCCGTAATGGTTAGGTTTTGTTTGGGATCAAAAAAATATCTCCCTTTTTCTCCGAGCTTCAAGGCAATGGTAGCATTGTGCGCGGCCCATCTCATTTTTCTACTCAAGTGTTTTTCCTGTGGCAGAATCTCAGTTAATTTTAACGTTCGTACGACTAGATTTTCTAAGGGGTGAAGGTTCCCTCTTTGGAGTAATTGTTCGGTAGAAGCTGTCATAAAGCTCCAATTATATCAAAACCTAACTCGCCTTTCAATAAATTAAGGATGCTAAAGAGTTTGCATGATTGACGAATCTATACTATACTTTTATCCATGACTCGGAAACTTCATCGGAATAGGCATCACGAACCGAAAAATCATAAGAAATTATTCTTCTTAATTGGTTTTCTTGTTATTCTCGTTTTTTTGGCCATCTCAAGCGGGGGATTTGTCTTGTTTAAAAATAAATTACAAAAAAAGCCAAAAGCGCAAAATTCAGCAGGATTTTGTCGTGACAATCCAGTTGCGCCGTTATCCGGGTATAAATGGGTGGCAAACTGCGGAGACAGCGGAAAATGTCATAACAATGGAGAGTGTCCGAAAAAGACGAACGACGGCTATGTAAATCCCGAGACAAGCAATTGGTGTTTCGGATTTGAAGGATCAACCGGAACCTGGGAAGATTGGCGCTGTTTACAACTAGCATACGCAGGAGACTCCGGTACCGGATCAGGGACTAATCCGACCGCCAGTCCAGATGCTACTTCTACTCCGTACCCCTCATATACCCCCTATCCTTCCTATACTCCTTATCCTACAAACATAACTGGTCCTACCTCAACCCCATATCCCACAAGCACTCCTTATCCGACCGTGACCCCTTATCCAACACTTACTCCAACCGATAGTTATCGTGGAGACCTCTATTTGCGGTTAAAACTCAAATTTCAGGGGATTTTAAAACAGCCAAAAAGCGAATTCAACAAAATTAAAGTGAAAGTAACCCTCGTCAGCTCCAGTTTCGGTGATACGTTGTACAACTCTGCGGATTTTGTTTCAGACGGAAATGGAGTCTGGTCGGGGAACGTATATTTTCAAAATTTACCCCTGAATTCAACGTATAAAGTATTGGTGAAAGGCGCAAAACATATTCAAAAACGGGTTTGTGACAGCCGGCCGGTTGAAAACACCCCGGGAAGTTATACCTGCTCCCAGGAACACATCACTCTAAAGCGCGGAGATAACGATCTGGATTTTTCAAGAATTATGTTACTTGCCGGAGATCTGGAACCACAGGACGGCACGGTGAATTCGTATGACACCGCGCTCATTTATAATAATTTGGGAAAACAAGACAGCTCAACACTTCAATCGGCGGATGTAAATCTCGATGGAGTCGTTGACAGTCAGGATTATTCATTGGTTTTAACCACCCTGTTGACCGCCAAGGACGACGAACAATAAACTTATGAAGCGAGCATATCACCATATCAATAAACACAAGGGAACTTACGGCAAATATATCATCATTCTCGCGATGTGTTTCACGATATTAGCTTATCTTTTAAGTGGGGGAAAGCTCTTTGATGTTGCCCCCAAAAAAGAAAAAGTGTCCGTGACGTCGGTCAAGCAAAAGGAAAAAGGAGTATTGAAAATATCTACCAAGGACAATAAACGCAATTACAAAGTGGGTGATACAATGGAGCTCCTTGTTTCAGCCAATTCAGACGGCCAGTCGGTCGTAGGGTACGATGTTATGTTGTCATATGATGCAACAAAATTACAGTTTAAAGAAAGCGCATCACTTGATCCGAGTTTTAACATGTTCACATTCACCAAAAAAGGAAAAGTGAGTCTGACTGGAGTCAAACGGGTGAAGCCTGCCGTTTCAACCGTCATGTCTGAAAATCCAATCGGAAAGCTCATTCTTAAAGCCACCACTCCCGGCCCGGTCAAAGTTTCAATCGACTTCATCTCCAACTCCCTCAAAGATTCTAATCTCATGAATGGGAAGAATGAGGATGTGCTGGGAGGAGTGGAGGGGGTGGATCTTACGGTGGGGAAGTGAAAATCAAGTTTTACTCATTTTTTATAAACTTCATCATGAGTTCCGATCAGGAAAAAGATTGCATTATCATCTGAGATATAGTAAAGCATACGAACATTACCGTCGATGGAAATACTCCATGAATTTGACAGTTTACCTTCTAGCTTATGTGTTCGCAGAGATGGATGCCGTGGATTTTCTATGTGTTCGCAGAGATGGATGCCGTGGATTTTCTTTGAATAATCCAAGCTGTTTATGAATTTTCTTCAGTAATTTTGGGTTCTTTTTCTGAGCCTCTTTTAAATACCTAAGTACGTCAGATGAAAGGGAGACGTCCATATTATTTATTTTCAAACAATGCATTCAGATCGTCTAATTTAGTTAATTTTCCTTTTTTTTCTTCCTTTTGTGCTTGTTTGTATGCTTTTTCTGTTTTCTCAGATGCAAAAAAAACGGGATATTCTTGTTTGGAAACATCCTGGAGAATGAGGTATTTGATATATCCAGCCATTGGCATACCGAATTTGCCGGCTTTTAATTCGAGAAAGTATTTAAGCTGAACGGGAAGGTTAACTTTGATTTGAGACTGTTGAGTTATCATATAATCCTATTATAGTACTTTTCCAGGACTTTTCAAGAGTATTTTGTGCGAGCCGCGTGGGACAAAGTTGGAACGTTTATAGCTTCTAATAGTAACAAAATTACTAATACTACTATTCAAAACAATTTTTTTAATATGCAAATACTATCAATCAAGTAATTCTATGCTATACTTAAATTTATTCTATAGTGAACTCAAAACAAAATAGTCAAATTTGGTAGTTGAATTTTCTACTTATA
>CAYINK010000081.1:0-5285 GCA_964364765.1 uncultured Gammaproteobacteria bacterium | reverse complement strand
TTATACAATATCTGTAATTTCAGGATTCACAATGTTTTTGTAATCTTGAGAAAGCATAGCTACCGAGTATCTCCGGTCTCCTGCGTTGAACACGATCTTTTCGTTCAGGAATAGTTTGGGATCGACGATTGTTTTCAAATTAAAGAGGTTGCCAAAGGGAGGAACTCCCCCAATCTGAACCCCGTTTGTAGTTTGACTTACTTCTTCTTCCGTTGCGAATCGCAAGTCTTTTGTCTGAAGATATTGTTTTGCTTTTTTTGTATCAAGCCTTAATTGAGCTGGCATGACGAGCATAATGAACTCACATTGCTCCTTAGTTTTAGCACGGACAATGAGGGCTTTGGCTCCCTGTTCAATCAAGTATCCGTGTCTCACTTTTGCCGCCTCCTCACTGGTACGAACCGGTTCGTGCTCAAAAGTCTCATGCCAATATCCATTACTTTTTAATAAATCAACAATTTGTGTCGTCACCGGATGATAATTCATGAATTTGGTCTTATTTGATAAATATTTATGATCTCAAATGCAATGAAAATAATTGCAGGAATAATTATTAGAATAAAATTTCCAAGCCCACTCTTGAGAAAAGATACCCAGTATCCCAAATAGGGGATATTGCCAATGACTTGACCGATGATGAGGCGGGGCCGGACAACATCCGGATCGATTGCCTCATTGTTATCACCCTTAGTGAGATACACGTTTCCGCCGATTTTATAAATACGGTGAGTTATAATCTCTTCTTTGTTATCTATATTTGTATAATAAGTAATAATATCTCCTACATCATAGGAGGTTGAGCGCTGTCTTTCAACAAAGCTTAAACTTCCGCGATTAATAGTAGGCAACATAGAATCTGAAGTATTAGTAAATATTTTCCATGTTCCAAATAAGCCGATCGAAAAAAAGATAGACAACCCAACATTAAGAAAGAAAAGAAATAAAAGAAAGTAATAATAATTTGAACGACTCAATATATTTGAAGATTTTATGAATGGATACATTGAATAATTATACAAAATAAACTACCAAGCACCTAAGGAAATAGAATTAGTTAAATGTTTTTTTGCAAAAAATCCGACGGGACTTTCATCGGGGGAATTTCGGTATGTATTTATGACAAAATCAAACTCGCACAGCTTGTTTGTTATTGCCGAGTTATTTTCATCCAAACCAATAAATAAAACCAAGTCATCTTTTTCATGGTCTTTTAAATTTGAATCAAAGGATAGCTGTAACAGGGGGCCTTTGTATTTTTCCTGCCCTTTTAGTAAGACTTGAAGTGAAAGATTTTGGCACGCCCCATCATCTCCCCCTGTTTTCATAGCTTTTAGATGATATTTAAAATCTAATTTACCCTCCTTTTTTAACCTGACAGCTTTTACATCAAAACCAAATGGCCGAATTCCACTCGTATTAAATAAATATGATATTTCGTTATTATTGGCGGTATGACGTTCGGAGAAAGAGAGGGTTGATGCTGATAGAACATTATTTCGCACAAGCCTTTCGGCGAAGATATCCGCACTCGTCGTTTTCGTCCTTAACAAAAAATTTGCGAGGAAGAGGAGAAAGATAAAAATTATTTTAGTTTTTCCAGTAAGCATGGGAAAACATGATTAATTTTTTTGTGTTATTTTTATCACCTCACTTATTATCAGCGCAAGTGCCGGTACTGCAACCAGCATAATTAAACCGGGGAGTGATTTTGAGAAGGCCACGAGAAACCCCAATTTGGGTATAACATATATTACTTTACCCAATATGTTTGATGCAGAGACGACACCCTCGTCCTCTGACCTATTTGCGTCCCCTTTTGTGACAAAAAATGTATCCCCACTCTTATTTGTTATCTCAACGATCCGGTGAGTGATTATGCGGCTCTCCTCGTTTTGAAAAGTAACAACGTCATTTTTTATGTACTTCTCAATTTGGTGAATGACTATTATATCACCAGTCATAATACTTGGTTCCATTGAGCCAGACTGAATAAGAAATGATTTATATCCGCTTATGATATTTGTATTTGATCCGAATGAAAAAATAACAACCAAGACAATCACAGCCAGAAAAATCCAAGACGTTATCTCAAATAGTATTTTGATTATGTTCATATTAAGCGTATTGGTCTCAAATCGGTACAAAAGGGGGTGGGTTTCCCCACCCCCTTTCTACTTTATATTTTCATTAACGATTTATAGGAGTTGGTCCGTTGATCAACTGTATAAGTCGAAACACTGAGTCAAACTTTACTGAATCGCTCTGAATTTCATTACCATATCCTGTTTCAGAGGTTGCCCAATGAATAGTTACGGTCTTTTCCCCATTTGCAGGAATTATGATGGGTTCGAGGGCATTCCAGTCATCACCAACCTTATTTTGCTGACTTGTTGCAAGCGTAGATGACACCTTATCAACACCATCTAAAGCAACATTGGCTGTGATTACCCCTCCTAATTCACCCGCAGTATCCTGATCACAATTTGGTTCAATTCCCTTTTCCTGGTCATTACACCCATTCTCTTCATTTAGAACATTATTCAGCCGAACCAATAATCTACCGGGTAATGTTCCCGTATTTTTTATAGTCCACGTCTTTGTACCAGATATGTTTGCATTATCACCCAGGTTCTCTACAACAAAAGGCTCATTGGCCACGTTGTTGTTGCCTGTGACACTGAGGTCAAGTGTGCCTGAAGCAAACTTATTTTGAGCCGCGGTACGCTGCGCGGTAAAGAAAGCGTATGAACCTCCTATTGCTGCGGCCGCAACTGCTGTGATGATCACAACGCTTAGCCAAAGCTTTTTCTTATTTTTCATATGATTGAAAATAATTTATAAAAATTTAACGAATTATCAGTATATGTATACGTTACATATTTTGTCAAGGGCAATTTACATACTATATATGTATATATAGTATGGGCCTGTTTTTTGAGTATTTTAAACCTCGAGTTGCTAATATCCACACGACCTGTTATTGTTAGATATACTTATTACGTAATATATGAAAAAGCAAAAACAAGGTTCGGTTAGGAAAGCAAAGTCACTTTTAAAAAAGAAAATGCACGGGGCAATCAGAAAGCTTATCAGAAGAAGAAAAGCGTAAAGCCCCCATTTTTCACTAATTTTTGGTATAATGAAGGATATCTTGCACAACCATACATCAGTAAGCTGCTTTGAACAAATACAGTTTATAGAAAACAATACATACATGGAAATATCAGTTCATCTAATGGGAAGGGGGTGTTAACTATGGAAAAAAACAAATTATTTATAGGAAGTTTGCCTTGGTCAGTAACAAATGATTCGTTGCGAGAAATGTTTGCTCAATATGGAGAAATAACTGAAGCTATCATCATCAACGATCGTGAAACAGGTCGATCAAAAGGCTTTGGTTTTGTTACTTTCGCTAAAGAAGAAGACGCACAGAAAGCACTTGAAATGCACGGAAAAGAGATTGAAGGAAGGACAATAGTCGTAAATATGGCTAAGCCAAGAGAAGAGAGGACAGGAGGATACAGACGAGACAATAATAGAAGAAGCTATTAATTACTAACACTTATATCCGCTGTGCTTGGAGCTTGCTTCAAGCACATGCGGGTTCAGTGTAAATATGTATGAAAAAAACTTATAGTAACCCATGTGTACGTTGCGGAACTGAGCGGATAGTGGCTCGTACGTGGAAAGAAAAAATGGACAATTCAACCATCGTGAATACCGAGATGGTCTGTCCAAATCCCGATTGCCAAAAACAGGTAGTCAAAGAAAATAAGAAACAGACGGACCGTTATGCGGCCCTCAGACTGAAAAGTGAACAAAGAGCGACCCTCCGAAAAGCAGCACTCCATGAAAAAAGAAAAAAATAACTGTATAGTATATACATGGACATCGTAAAAGCGATCATTTTTTTCACCATCATCGCCCTTGATGCGTTCATCCCCGCGCACAGTATCTCACGTACTTCATACGACTATGCATCCAAGCCTCAAGTGTTAGGAGAGAGTACTAATATTGCAACTCGTACATCGGAAATCAAAAGAACCATTATACCTAAGCCAATTGAATTAAGACCTATTTCTGCCACAAGAGCTTCAATGATAAAAAATACCATAATGACCGCAACGAGCGAAGCAAAAAACAGGATTCAATATGAAATTGATAAAGAAAAAATAAAAAAAGAAAAGGAACATTATAAATCACAACTTAAGCATATTAAAGACGTAAAGAAAAAACAAGCCGTGCAGACAATAAATACCAAAATCGCATCAATAAATAAAAACTCAACGGACAAGTTCAATACTGCACTTGGCAAATTAACTACCATTTTAACCAACATATCAAACAAGGTTGTTACTTTAAAAAATATCCACGATACCACAAGCTTGGAAGCGGACATACTTGAGACGCAAGCAATATTGACGGATGCACAAGCGGAGGTACTTACTCAATCGAGTAAAGAGTATATATTAGATCTGGCAAGCGATGAGGCAAAACTGAAAGGATCGGTAGCTCCGATCATAAGTACTTTTCATAAAGACATGTATCATACCCATCAAGTGGTTATGGATGCAAAGGATGCGGTGATAAAAATATACAAAGCTTTTTATGAATTAACATTACCCACGCCAACACCGTAAAACTATGGAGCATAATTTTACACCATTACCCCCCCGATTTAATGAAAAAGGAGCATCTATAAGTCTCAAATATATAATTGTCTCATTTATTATTTTTTTCTTGGTAGGAGTTAGCATCTTAGCCGGGATATTTTTTATTCTTAAAAAGAATGTTTCGGAACCTTCACCAAATATAAATTCAGCGAAAATCACTCCTACAGCAGGCAGTCCTCAAGCGGAAATATCCCTCATTTCCCCGACGGCAAACCCGACGCCTAAGACCGTAATATCAGAAAAGGAGATAAAAGATGTAGGTTTACCCGATACGATAAGCATCGGAAGCGTTGAGGCGGATTTATCAGATCTTCAAAAAGACCTCAATAGTCTTTAATAATCCCTAATGGATTGAGCCACTGACTTCATCACTCTTTCATCAAATATCGAAGGGATGATTTCCTCAGGAGTAGGGTTTGCAACCAACCGGCTTAGATTTTCAGCAACGTGCATAAGTATCTCGGTAGTTACTTTTTTCACGTGGTGATCAAGTGCTCCACGAAATATCCCCGGAAACGCGAGTGCGTTATTTACCTGATTTGGATAATCAGATCTTCCTGTTGCAATGATATATGCTCCGGCCTTCTTGGCCAAGTCGGGCATGATTTCGGG
>CAYINK010000080.1:0-5287 GCA_964364765.1 uncultured Gammaproteobacteria bacterium | reverse complement strand
AATGAATGTCCAATGTCCAATATCTAAATCCCAATGACCAATCACCAATGTCCAATATCCAATTCTCAAATCTCAATTTCCAAATTTTGGACATTCTTTTTTTGAGCATTGGAGATTGGCTAATTGGTAGTATTGGACATTGTAAATTGGAAAGTTACTATGAAATTATCCCTTTCCCTCGCAACCCACAACGAAAAGGCCAATATTGAGGCCTGTATTACCTCCTGTAAAGGATTAGTTGATGAAGTGATAGTAGTGGATGGGTCATCGACTGATAAGACTGCTGAAATTGCCCATAAATTGGGTGCGCGGGTTCTCATCACTTCAAATCCACCCATGTTTCACATAAACAAGCAAAAGGCAATCGACGTGGCAAAGGGCGAGTGGATTTTGCAGTTGGATGCCGATGAACGGGTGAGTCCTGAGTTAGCTGAGGAGATAGAAAAGGTGATAAAGATGAGTGAAGGAGAATTGGAAGAATATGAAAAGAACTTGCCGGAAAAAAATCTATTTATGCGTCACGAACAGGTAATCGGCGCAAAAACCTCGGCGGTTAAGGAGGCCGAAGGCCGGGGAACCGCGGAGGTTGATGAGGAAAGCGGATATAATGCCTTCTTCATCCCTCGCCTAAACTTTTTCCTGGGAAAATATTTGCGTTATGGCGGAGTCTATCCCGATGGGGTAATTCGTTTATTCAAAAAGGGAAAAGCTCACCTGCCCTGCAAAGATGTACATGAAATTATGGAGGTTGAGGGGAGAGTGGGGTGGTTGCAAAATCCGTTAAAGCATATAGATTCACCCACATTTTCACGTTATTTAGAGCGTAATTCAAGATATATAGATCATTTGGCTGCAGAATTACGTCATTCCCGCGTAGGCGGGAATCCAGTCGATAATCACAACATGGATCCCCGTTTGCACGGGGATGACATAAAAGTATTTTTTGATTATATATTCCTGAAGCCGATTTCCTGGTTCTTCATGACCACCTTTCGTCATAAGGGGATTCTGGACGGTTGGCAAGGAGTTGTGTTCTCCTTTTTCTCCGCTTTACGGTTTCCGAGGGCATATTGGCGGGCCATTTTTAACCGAGGCGGTTAGAGGTGGGTCTTTGTTACGCTCCGATTTTAAATTCTACTACGTCGCCGTCTCTCATCACATAATCTTTCCCCGCGCTCACCACTTTTCCCACCTCACGGGCTTTGACCCATCCTTCACACTTCACAAAATCATCATAGGTCATGATATCTGCCTTGATGAATTTCTTTTCAAAATCGGTATGAATCGTTCCGGCCGCTTGTGGCGCGAGCCAACCTTTTTGTATCGTCCAAGCGCGTGCTTCTATCGTCCCTGCAGTGAGAAATGAGATAAGTCCCAATGTCTTGTATGATTCTTTTATGAGACGGTTTAATCCGGTGTCAGAAAGTTTATATTGATCCAAATACTCCTTCTGTTCAGTGGGGGAGAGGGCAAGGATGTCATTTTCGAGTTTGGCGTTAAGGTAGATATAATTGTCATTGCGAGGAGTCTCGGCGAAGCCGGACGACGTGGCAATCTTATCAATAGATTGCTTCGCGGAGTTTACACTGAGTAATTCTGACTCCGCTCGCAATGACATCGAAGTGCTCGCAATGACATCTAATATTTGTTTTTCTGTTTCTTCTTTGTTTTCCAGTTGTTTCTCTGAAGCATTAAAAACAAAAATAACGGGTTTTAAGGTGAGAAGATTCAGGGGCTTGATTAAATCATGATATTCGTTGTTTGGTAGAGACGAGGCATGCCTCGTCTCTACAATGCGCGCAGGAATTCCCATATTTAATTCTTCCTTCAATCGTTTAATTATTTCCCATCGTGCAAGTTCATTCTTCTCAGCATTCATGCGAGGCTCTTTCTGTTTCCCAAGCGTCTCAAGATCTGCCAAAATCAATTCGGACTCGATTATCTCCATATCACTTTTCGGGTCTACTTTATTGGCGACGTGGATGACGTTATCATCGATAAAAAGCCGCACCACATGCACAATTGCCGAAACTTCGCGGATATGGGAAAGAAATTTATTTCCCAAACCCTCTCCAACCGAAGCGCCCTTCACAATTCCTGCAATATCATAAAATTCAACCGCGGCGGGCACGATTTTATCGGTTTTGACTATTTTTGCAAGTACAGGAAGGCGTTCATCCGGCACTTCCACGATGCCGATGTTTGGTTCAATCGTGCAAAAGGGATAGTTTGCCGCATCAGCCACTTGTTTTTTGACGAGGGCGTTGAAAAGGGTTGACTTGCCGACGTTTGGGAGACCTACAATGCCTATTGAAAGTTTCATAAGATATCATTATATCAGTGAGTTGAGAATAAATTGAGAAAAAATACTCTCATGATAAAAAACGGCAATTATCCTTTAACTATAAGATAGGTAAGGCAGAGAATTAACCTTGAAATAGACAGTACTATAGGGTATAATGATATATGGCAAATGGAGAAAACATTCACCAAATAGCGAAAGGAATTCTCAGAGATTACGGTCTTAAACAAATTGATACATTATGTCCAGGCGAAACACAAGATAGAGGAATAGCTTCATTTATACGGTCAAAGCTTTCAACACCAGATATATCAGGAGTGATAGACCTTGTTTGTATTGGTATGGCCGCCGCGGTGGAGAATAAATCATACGGAAAAGCTATTCTCGCCCAAACAGATGAGTATTTACATACTTCACACTATACCCAAGAACCCATATTAAAATCTATTACACCCCATACAACTCGTCAGAATGAGAAACCAGATCATCACCACCTTCAAAAATTAAGAAAAAAATTAATGGATGTTAGGAAATTGAACGGGCTACTTACCGGAGAAAAAAGAAGAGAGATATTTGAAGAAGACAGACAGGCAGTTCTTCAATTTGTAGAATATATTGGAACTCAACAAAGTGAGATGGAAACAGATGTTAAGGGTATGTGGAGCTTATTGCAAGCAAACCCATATGGAGTACAAGTCAAGCCGGAAACTGTGCCGTTCATTCTACCGGACATATCCATCAAAACACAACTTAAACACAAAGCACAGATTTTAGATTACATCTTACATTCAGCAGGAGGTAATACTTATGGAGAGATCGTTCGACAAAGAGGACATTTGCCCGACGGGATTATAAAAGAAATGAAAAAAACGGTATATTGGACGATGCAATATGGAGGAATATCAATTTCACAAATACTAGGTAAGACAGATCCAAAAGAACAAAAAAAACTATTTCTCACGTATGCAAAACATATTCCTCGAGGAGACATATTCTGGCATTTGGTGGTGAATAGGAGTTTATTTGGGCAGTTTGCTTTAGTTGATGAGGAGGGCTTATCTTTGAAGGATCCTGTAGTTGTCTCACTTTTGAGACTTCAACATAGTCTTGCTTCAGATCTATTTTTTACTCCGGAGGGCGAAGGTAATCAGTCCGAAGACATAATCGAAGTTATTTCGCGATTTGACCTGCCTCTTGGTGAAAAACTTTCATCCTTAGAGTCCTCCTTTTTCTTTTATGAATTCAGCACCAATAAAGATGAAATTGGCGCGGGATTTTTGAACGAGGCGCTTCTTGAAGAATTTTTTTCAGATAAAGGTGGACATAGTCCATCATTATTAATTGACGAAGTTGTCGATTGGTATATTAAAAAACATAATACATTCATTTTAGAGAGGCTTATTCGCACTGCTCAAACTGACAGGGAAAAAATACAACTTAAAGAATGGTTCGCAAAAAAAATAAGCACTCCCTACGCCGAAGGTCACACAAAAGAAGCAATAGAGTCTCTTCGCAACTTAATGGGAGACTCTCTTTGGCATATGATTGAAGGTGAAAATCATCAAGACACAGTGGAAGTTACGAAAAGTATCATCGATTCAATACTGCGGGACAATTTGTGGCCTACAGACACAATACATAGAATTGATACCTTTGAAAAAGGATCATTACCCTATATGTTAGGGATTGATGCTATTCGTTTTGCGCTTGACGCGGATTACCCTGATATTATGACGGGTAGTATAGATTTACGCTACCCACGAAAAATATCAATTATTTCAAATATCCGCAAAAATGGGAAAGATATTCACATAGATTTTTCAATAGACCCATCAGCAAATGGAGAGATTACAGACGTACTTCGATTGATCGTGGCTGTTGAACTGAGGGACCATCTGCTTGATATGAAAGAATCTGGTGAAGAGGTTCATGAGGTGGCTGTTTCATCGAATGAAGTAACCGCGAGACTAAATTATAGAGCACAACGACTAAGTAATGGTGAATTTAAACCACGCACCGTATCATGTCATGCCCGCCGGCTTACCGGATCCAAAGCATTTGATGAAGCTGTTATGGAATATAATAAATTCACTTCTGAACATATGGATGAACAACTGACTTCCGAAAACAATGCAGAGCGGGACAATCTTTTGGCTGAAGTAGTGAGAACTCGAAAAGCGATGCACAACATCAATGAGCGAAAAATGAAACTTGTTGAAACCCTTCCGGAAAAGGTTCAAAACGATATGGTTATCCGAACTGATCCTCAAACAGGGAAAGCAGTGTATTTATCCACGTGGGTCATAGCGCATAAAAGCCCCAAACCTGACTCTGGAGAAGCAACAGATTTGCATAGCTATTTTAATAGCTATGTACGGGATACAAATGGTCCTATGAGCGCTACATACAATCCGCTCATAGTCGCACTGTCTGAAGAGAGTGAAGAATAATTTGTAATTGATATAATAGCCCAAATGTCTGAACGACCTTTTCCAATAGCCCGTCTTGAAAACTATGCACTTCAATTTTTGAGTCATGGTAGAGAGGGGTGGGATATTCCTCATTCAAGAGCCGTAGCTTATCATGCTGAGCAAATTGCTCTAGCTGAAGGATTGGACGTGAGAGCACATTATACTGCTGGATGGCTCCATGATACGGGATATTTTAGAGTATTTAATCCTCATGAAAGCCATGATCTAGGCAAGATCACTGACAAAAAAACCCTTCATATGATAAGAGGAGTAGAGTATGCTGAAATCTTTTTTCAATTAAAAAGAATGACTGAATTTTATACTCCCGCACAACAAGAACTCATCATGTTACTTATTGGTACTCATGATAAATTAGACGAATTAAAGACAATAGATCAGATTGCTTTTATGGAAGCAGATACTTTGGGAATGATTGATTTGTCGAGGATAAAGCCTACGTTTGATCGTGCGACTGCACTGAAAAATATAGACGTCGAGTTGAAGAAAAGAGCCG
>CAYINK010000079.1:0-5362 GCA_964364765.1 uncultured Gammaproteobacteria bacterium | reverse complement strand
CGACACGTGAAAGAGGCAATTGAGAAAATCGGGGGATCCGTTGTATCGGTATGAAGGACATAACAGAAAAACTACAGCTTCTCCTACGTGATCCTACTCTCAAAAAAAAGACACTATTCACCCTTGCCATCTTTCTTTATTTTCGTATTTTTGCTTTTTTACCTGTTTCCGTAATTGATTTGGCAAAATTGAAACTCCTTTTTTCACAAAATCAATTCCTTTCTCTCCTTGACATGTTTTCAGGGGGTACTCTTATTAATTTCTCCGTTATGGCCTTGGGACTCAATCCCTATATAAATGCATCCATTATCCTCCAACTTTTATCAGCAATCCTTCCTCAACTTGAGAAGCTGGCAAAAGAAGGAGAGTATGGTCGATTTAAGATGAATCAATATACACGATTTCTGACAGTCCCTCTTACTATTTTACAGTCAATCGGTATCTTTATGTTACTCAAGAACCAAAAGGTTATTGGCAATCTTTCGCCTATTGAATTTTTCTCTTTTATTTTCACCCTTGTTGCGGGCACATTTATCCTTGTTTGGTTTGGAGAACTTATATCTGAGTTTGGCTTAGGTAATGGAGTATCGTTACTTATCTTTGTTGGAATTGTGGGAAGATTGCCGGTACTTCTTGGAAGAACAGCATTAACCATAAATCAAGAACTTTTTTTTAATATGGGAGCATTTGCTGTTTTATCGGTTTTAGTTATTGCGACGGTTGTCTTTGTAAATCAAGCCATTCGAAGGATACCGGTATATTATGCCAAGCGCATTAAGGGAAATAAAGTATATCAAGGGGCAACCAATTATCTCCCTTTAAAACTCAATCAAGCTGGGGTTATCCCCATTATCTTTGCGGTTTCATTTGTTCTCATGCCTCAATTAATCGGCAACTTTCTTAGATATGTAAAAAATCCAGCTGTTGCGGGTATAGCCACCTTTTTAGCTAATGCATTCAACCCCTCAGGGTTTTTTTATAACCTCTTTTACTTTATTTTGGTTGTAGCTTTTACCTTTTTTTATACTGTTGTCGTTTTTAATCCGCAAAAAATCGCTGATGAAATACAGAAGAATGGAGGGTTTATACCAGGGATCAGGCCAGGTCTTGCCACAAAGCAATTTTTAGAAAAAATTGTATATAAAATAACCAGTGTTGGAGCTTTGTTTCTTGGTATCATAGCCGTATTACCCGCGCTGGTCTCAAAATTAACAGGTATGAATGAGTTGGTCATTGGGGGAACGGGCATTCTGATCGTCGTTTCCGTCATCCTTGAAACATTCAAAACGATAGAAGCACAACTTATCATGAAAAGTTATGACAAGTTTGCAAAGTAAATTTATTATCATTTTATCTTTTAAATATGGCAAAGAAAGGATCGCGCGTATTAATCGGACTCATTTGTGAGGTTTGTAATAAACAGAACTATGTTGCGGAGAAAAATAAAGTAAATACTCCAACCGCAATAAAGCTGAAAAAATACTGTAACAAATGTCGAAAGCATACCGCACATAAAGAAACAAAAAAACTAGATTAATAGTTATTTTTTCCTTATGAAACTTGTATTAATTGGTATCCAAGGTTCAGGTAAATCGACTCAGGGAAACATGTTATCTCATTTGTTTCGGATTCCCTATCTGTCAACAGGACATATATTTCGCGAAATAGCCAAAGAAAAAACATCTTTAGGGCGCTACATGAAGGAAACTATCAATGCAGGGATTTTGGTTCCCGACGATAAAACAATTGAGATTGTAAATACCTACTTGTCCCGTCCCGAGTATTCTCGAGGGTATATATTAGACGGTTTTCCCCGTACTCTCAAACAAGCGCATGAGTTTTCAAACAGTGTAGATAAAGTTATTTATCTAAAAATTCCTGACAAAGAAGCTCTATGGCGTCTGATGAACAGGCACCAAGAACGGGCTGACGAAACACTCCCTGCATTAAAAAAAAGAATTGAGTTATTTCATAAATTTACCGAACCGGTAATTGAGTATTATGCACAACAAGCGAAGCTGATTGAGCTAGATGGAACAAAAGCAATTCACGAAGTAAATAAAGAAATTCTCGAGAACCTAGGGAAACAGATGGTAAAAAACCAACTCAAGGAGTGGAGACAAAATAAAAAAGCCATAATTGCCCTTGTTGGATTACCGGGCGCAGGAAAAAGTGAGGCGGCCTCTTTTTTTTCAAAAAAAGGATTACCCATCATTTCGTTTGGTAAGATCATCAATGACTATATTGACAAACATAAGTTAGGACATACTGAGGCGGTACATAAGAAAACTCGTGAAGAATTGAGAGAAAAGTATGGAAAAGAAGCATTAGCCGTACTGAATAAGGACAAGGTAAGCGAATTGCTTAAGACCAAAAATATAATTGTTATTGACGGTATGCGCTCTTGGGAGGAGTACTTATATTTAAAAAAAGAGCTAAAAAAGATACGAGTTTTTATCTTGGGTTTATATGCAAATAAACAGCTTCGCTATGATCGTTCTGCAAAACGTGAATACCGAGCGCGCCTCTATGGAGAAGAAAGAGATATTAACGAGCTCATTGGTACCAATATGGGTCCCACGATTGCCTTTTCCGATTTTCTGGTAAAAAATAATTTTTCAATGAAAGATTTTCATGACAAGTTGGAAGAAGTATACCGGCAGGTTTATTTTTCTTGATTGTAAGCGTCATGATACACTATAAACAAGAAGGGGAAATACAGATTATGAGGGAGGGGGGGGCCAAATTGCGTGAGGCGGTAAAATTACTTGTTTCAACAGTCAGACCGGGACAGACAACACAGGAAATAGATAAGAAAGCCGAAAAATTTATTTTGGCTCAGGAGGCAGAAATATCGTTTAGCAAAGTGAAGGGATACTCTTGGGCAACCTGCTTACCGGTGAATGAACAGGTAGTCCATACACCCCCGGGAAAAAGAGTATTAAATGAAGGAGACGTGCTAACAATAGATATTGGGGCATACTATCAAGGTTTTCATACCGACTATGCAACGACATTTGTTGTTGGTGCCTCAAGAGATAAGAAGGTAGATACATTTCTCAAAGTGGGGAGAGAGACTCTTGATAAAGCCATTAAACAAGCCAAGGCGGGTAACCACCTCGGACATATTTCGCAGATAATTGAGGAGGGGATCTATTCAAATGGATACCATGTCATGGAGCAATTAACCGGCCATGGGGTGGGGCGCGATCTCCACGAGGACCCGTTTGTACCGGGATTTTTAGATAAACCTCTGAACGAGACTTTGAAAATACGGGCAGGTTTAGTTTTGGCAATTGAAGTAATCTATTCTATGGGCACAGAACATATAGCAAACGAAAAAGGAGACAATTGGTCCATCGTGACAGCTGACGGAAGCCTTTCCGCATGTTTTGAACACACAGTTGCAATTACGGATAAAAATACGTTTATTTTAACGTAAATCTGTGGTACAATTATATCTTTATGAAAGATAACGTTCTTGTGGTGGAGGGTGAAGTTGTTGAGAATTTGCCAAACACCCTTTTCCGAGTTAAGCTCCTTAACTCTGAAAAAGTGATTCTCTGTTATCTTTCAGGAAAAATGAGAAAGAACTATATCAAAATACTTCCCGGAGACAAGGTGAGGGCGGAAGTAACTGCCTACGATGTTAATCGAGGACGGATAGTTTACCGAATGTAATATCATGAATATCCAATCGTCTATAAAAAAAATTTGTCCCAAGTGTAAAATGGTTAAACGAAAAGGGATGTTATACGTCATCTGTGATAACCCGCGGCACAAACAAAGGCAAGGATAATTAATTAATTTATTTCCGTTTCTATGGTGAGAATAATGGGTTTGGTAATTCCGGACAATAAAAGAATCGAGTATGCGCTGACACTCGTCTATGGCATAGGATGGATGACCTCAGGAAAGATATGCGATGCATCAGGCGTCGACCGCCATAAAAAACTATCCGAACTCAAGGAAGAAGATATCCGGAAGATTGTCACCATCATTGAGAAAAACTATAAAGTCGAAGGAGATCTACGTGAAGAGGTTACGGGAAATGTCAAACGGCTTAAGGAGATCTCGTCCTACCGGGGATCCAGGCATACGAGAGGATTACCCGCTCGAGGACAGAGAACAAAATCAAACTCACGTACCAAGAAAGGAAAACGAAAGACGGTTGGAGCATTGAAGAAGGAAGTATGGGCAAAGATGGAACAGCAAAAAACACAGACAGCAGTTGAGACAAAAACAGCCGCAAAAAGTGCTAAATAATATCATATGAAAACAAGTAAAAAACAAAATAACAGGATAGTTGAAAATGGCAAAGTTTATATTACGGCAACATTCAATAACACGCTCGTTACCATATCGGATGAAGCGGGTAAGACGTTGGTAGTTGGATCAAGCGGTATGCACGGATTTGCAGGTACAAGGAAATCAACTCCCTATGCCGCAACTGTTACGACTGAATCTGCACTAAAGAAAGCAATGTTAGACCATGGCATGAGAAAAGCGGTTATTTTTGTCAAGGGAATCGGCCCGGGGCGAGAGGCATCACTTCGCGCGATAAAGGGATCCAACCTTGAAATAGACGTAATTATTGACATTACCCCCGTTCCTCACAATGGGGTGAGACCACCGAAGATAAGACGAGTATAATTTACCATTTTTTGTTAAGCTTTTATGCGACACATTGGACCAAAAAATAGGATTGCAAGGCGAGAAGCGATGGACCTCGGACTTAAAACCCCCGGTTCAAAGTCTCATGCAAATCTTCTCAAGAAAATCAACATTCCTCCCGGTCAGCATGGTACAGGGGGACGTATAAAGAAAGTATCAGAGCGCGGCAAGCAACTTCGCGAAACCCAAAAGCTGAAATATATCTTTGGATTGTCATCAAAACAGTTAAAAAAATATTTTAAAATGGCAGTCAAAAAGACGGGAAACACAGGACTTTTTATGTGTCAGTTTCTTGAAAGCCGTCTCGACAACGTCGTATATCGATTAGGATTTGCCCCAACTCGAGCATCAGCTCGCCAATTAGTTTGTCACCAGCATGTAAACGTAAACGACAAATTAGTAAATATTGCCTCTTTACAACTTCGACCCAACGACATAGTATCATTTGCCAAGGCTGAATCACAGAAGATTCCAGCAATTGAAAAAGCACTTGAGAATAAAGACGCAATTGCTCCCGTTTGGCTTGAAAGAAAAGGCGCAGTTGGAAAGTTGACAGGAATACCAGGGGCTGAGCTCATCGAAAAACAGATCATTTTGAGATTAGTAATTGAATATTTTTCCCGCTGATTCGTTTTTATTATTTTTTTATTTTATTTTTATGCTCATTCCAAATTTTACTACTAAAAAA
>CAYINK010000078.1:0-5409 GCA_964364765.1 uncultured Gammaproteobacteria bacterium | reverse complement strand
CCCGTTCTGGGGGGAGGAAGCGAAGCGTGTCATCAATAAGGTCACCGTGAGGGTCGATTACACACACCCCATGACCATCTTTTATATCTTGCTTAATCATCTCCTTCAACAACTCTGATTTTCCTACCCCTGTTTTCCCGATGATATAGGTGTGTCTCATGCGGTCGGCGGGGGCAATCGCGATGGGTCTTTTTACCCCACGGTAATATCCAAAACCCATAAAAGTGCCCCCCTCCTTAGGGACTTCTGCGGCAACAGGTGCAGATTTTGCCTTGAGCCATTGGATATGGGGAGTCTCAATTGTTTTATTCGGGAAATGAAAAAGGCTCGCTAGTTCATCGGTTGAAAAGATAGAAACGGACTTGAAAAAAGAGGGTTCAACCACGGGAAAAAATTTATAGATAAAATTGATCATAAAAGCCCCCTTAAACCAGATGCGCGGTTTTTTGAAAGAATTCAGATCGGAGTTAAATTGGGAAAAGGCGGAGGAGATATTTCTCGCGTGAACCCCCGCCATGTCCTTTGTTTTTGCAGATACTACATAACGGATCGTTGTTTCAAACCCGGGATGAGAACACTTATCATCAATCTTTTCCAACATCTTCGGATCTGTTTTAAATGTTGCTTTTTCCGGGTTCGCCTCGCTTTTTTTGGTGGAGGCAACATAAGACTTTCCCATCTTTTTCCATGTGGGTTTTGCGGGCCGAACAAGAAATTGCACAATCGCCCCCTCTCCCTCTCCAATCTTTGAAAGGGCTGAAGTGAGCGCGGCAAGGGGATCCGTGGGGAGATCTTTATATGTTCTAATCGGCATATAGGGAAAATCTTTTTGGACAAGGGCGCCATACGCAACTTTTCCGTCCTCGGAAAAAATATTCGGTTCATCGACTCGTAAAATATCAGCTTGGGGGTAGTATCCATAAATTGTTTTTTCTATCAAGTCAATTATTTTCGCGGGGATTGATACATAAAAACGGATGTCAGCATTCCGTCCAATTATTTCAAATGCCACCACGTCGTCAATATCCATAAAGGAAAAAAACCCACCTTTTTTTAGCGTTGTAAGAGCGGCAAACATCTGCTCGGCCGCATCAATCTTTATCTCGTTATCTTTTTGAAGCCTTACCTCAAGAGTTATCATCTCAAGCGACGCTTTTTCCCGTTTTTTCAAACGCAGAAAGACGGAAAGGAGATACACAAAAAGCCACGAAAGGACGCCCCCAAAAAGAACTGCGGCGAGTGCAAGGCCGAAGGTGATGGAGCGGTCAATGAGTGGTTGCACAATGGCTTGGTCCATAAAAAAAGTATATAATAATAACACGCATTAATCGAACCTAATATGACACCTCAAAAACCGGAAACAAAAAAAATACACCTGGGGAAACTATTTCGCAACGGCCTTTTTATTGTTCTTTTTGTTTTTGTTATCGTAAATGCGGCGGCGTCGCAGAACATTTCCCCTCTTTATTTCCGGATGATAAATGAGGAAAAACAAGTTGTGGCAACCTACCTCACCGATATCCGCAAGCTCCCCCTCTTTTCTTCGGAGCTCATACGGTATAAAAATAAATACGGACAGGAGGTTGAAAAGGAGGTCTTCAAAATTGAAGAGGCACGGAGAAAAAACATTATCAAGCTTGAAGGTGCGCTCAAAGACAACCCCTCATCACGCGACTTGCTTTACAATCTGTCAGTTTTATATCATGAAGCGGGAGACGAAGCAAAGGCGGGGGAGTATTTAAAACGGGCAAAAGAAATTGACCCGAACGTTAAATAATTTTCAATATCCAATGACCAATACTACCAATCTCCAATATCCAAAAAAAACAATGTCCAAATATTTGGAAATTGGTTATTGAGTATTGGTAATTGGAATTTGGTAGTATTGGACATTGAGGACTCTCAATAAATTATTATGTTAAAACAGGCCCACATTTATATAAAAGGCGACGTCATCGGCGTTGGATTTCGCGCGTGGACGAAAATTCAAACTAAAACGATTAAAGTCACAGGATGGGTAAGAAATTCTTTTGAAAATGAGCACGTGTTTGGAAAGGGTGGCGGCGTAGAGGCTTTGTTTCAAGGAGAACAAGAGGATGTTGAAAAAATGCTTGAGATCGTTAAAACAGGTCCGTCAGTTTCTCGCGTAGACGATGTTGAAATCTATTGGCAAGAGCCGAAGGAGATATTTGAAGGGTTTGAGATAAGGAAATAAAACGCGGTGTTCACACTGTAAAAGTAGACGCTTTGTGATTTTGCTACTTTTACAGTGGACCTACGGGGAATTGAACCCCGACCTAGCGCATGCCATGCGCTCGTTTTACCGTTAAACTATAGGCCCGGAACGTCTTCTATTATATCATCTAAGTCTCCTTATCCCACAAAATATCCTTGTATAAAGAACCCCAGAAGCACCACATGAAGAATAAAAAATAAAACCGCGATTAATGTTTTTATATACTTATTTTTCATTTCTCCTAAGAATAAAAAGAAAGAGATAGACATAAGAGAGTAGCGGGGGATAGAGGAGAAGGTGCCGGTGAGAGTAGGGAGAAGGAGGTTGATGAAAGAAAACATAGACAATGATAAGCGCTCATAATTTCCAATTTTCAATTTCCAATTTTCACTGAATTTTACAATCTTCAATAAATCTAGAATTAAGACGATAAAAACAAATGTGAAGATAAAAAATTCAATGAGGGAAACAAAGTATTGAAAATTCCAATTTGCGGTAAAGAATATTTTGAGATATCTAAAATACACCTGTGGCAAGAAAATTAAATTAGTTGACCTGTTTGCCCCAAATACTGGTTGCACACGGAAAAAAAACAAAGGATCACCAACCGTTTTCCAGAGATATAAACAATATATTCCAAAACCAATAAAGGGGGAAAGAAGTACTAAATTTGAAATTTTTAATTTGAAATTTTTAATCAATTTAAAATTTAAAAAATGAAATAAAAACGGAATAATGAGAAAGACACCCATCAATCTCGTTGCTGAGGAAAAAGCCGCAAATAATCCCGCAAGCCAGTAATCTTTCTTCTTTAAAAAATAGAGTGAGCTGATACATAAAAAGAAAAACAACCCTTCAGTATAAACAGCACCGAAGAAAAAGGAGGTGGGGAAGAGAAGAAGGAACATTATGGCCCATGCTACACTGTCATTTCGAAGAAGCGAAGCGACTGAGAAATCTAGCGATAGCGTCTTACGCTCCCTACGGTCGCTGGATCTCTCTCCTTCGGCTCGAAATGACAAGAGATATTTTTTAAACAAAAATAATCCCAACACAAAAAATACATTTGAAACAAGTACCGCAGACAACATATCGTTATGTGCGCGGATTGCGCCGGGAGTGGGGAAAAGAAGAGCCACTGCTTTGACTAATAAAAAATAAAGAGGGAAGTAGGCCTGAGTGTAAGTATTATATCCTTCGCGGACGAGAGTGAGATACTGCGCTCCGTCGAAGTTAGCAAAAGAGGAAATAAAAGTGGGCAACCCATATTCCTTAAAAATTTCTCCATAGGGAAAAAAACCTAGATAGGGGATAAAGCGGGGGACAAGAAAAGCAACTAAAAAATCAAACAACCGCCAAGCAACAAAAAAAAACAATATCAACATATGTATATTATACCTTCTTAAAAATGTGTTCTAGAAGTCATTTCAATACTTATTCCAATGTCATTGCGAGGAGCCCGCTCAAGTGTCTGAGCGGGCGACGCGGCAATCTCACGATTTAAAGAGATTGCTTCGCTGTATTATGTTTAGCTCGCAATGACAATCTATATCCTTGAGTAATGAAATAGCTTCTAGTGTAACATTTCACTGAAACACACAATTGCTGTTGATAATTATATTGGGGAATGTATAATGAAATATGGAACGGTATCGAAAGCGAAAGGTTTCAAATTTTACCCGCGCATAGCGCGGGATTTTTTGTTATGGCAGAAAAAAAACAATGTGGGTTTTGTAGTACGGAACACCAATTAAGAAATCTATCCAAATATCCCAGAAGTCATTTTTTCGAATATGGTATACCAAGACCAGAAGAAACCCCCATAATTAGGACAGAAAATATAGCTGTATTCTCTGATGTCTTACCAGCCGAGCCAAATGGTCTTCACTTCTTAGTTGTTCCGACTCTGCATGCGCAAGCATTTGCACAAAGGAGCGACCTGAAAGACGAGTTAGGATATGTTATTGCGCGCGTTGAAGAGGAGTTTGGGACGCCTATGATTCGAGGAGAGCACGGAGGGGGGGATCCAAATATGGGCTATCTTGAAAGCAGGAATCAATCCGTGTATCACCAGCATATGCACTTAGTAGGAAACCCGAACGGACTCGATATTCTCGAATGGATGAAAGATGAAATAAAAAGAAAGGAAGGAATTAAACTAACAACCCTTCATGGCTTAGATGGAACGCCAACACCAATTCTTAGAAAAAACTTCACCGGCCACCCCTATTTATTTATCCAGCAAGGGCCAGAGGGTGTTTGGGCTGAAGACGTGGGAGACACATTTCGTTCACAAATCCTACAAAGAAACCTAAGTAATTTGTTGAGCGGCGACCCACTAAACTGGAAACTTATTCCGAGTAAACCAGACCTAGCGCGACTGTCTGCCCAAAGAATTATGAAGGTCTTTGATCAATGTAAGAGATAATAATAGTATGAGGTGGTCAAGGAAAAATAATTATTTCAAATAATTCCCTACAAACAGCCCTGGAATTTTTAGTTCCCTTAATTTTTCTTTTATTTCATCAACCGTTTTATTCTCCTTTTTCATCATCTTTGAAACAGAGAGGATGGTTTCTTTTACCTCATAGGGAAACACAATCCAGGAGCTTGTTTTTTTCACAAAAAAATCCGGAACATGTTTGCTTTGGGGTTTTACCAAAAGCGCGGCTGTCACGACTGAGACAACTCCCAGTTTATTTAAATATTGTATTCCTCTTTCAAATGTTTTACCGGTATCGGAGACGTCATCAACTAAAAGAATGCGTTTATTTTTTAAATCTCCCCCCACGTGAAAGGAAATCTCCGAAGATTTTTCCTGACGGAGGTCTTTATAGCTTGACACAGTAAAAGTGGCAACGGGAAGAGATAAAAAATCGGAAAGAATTTGTGCAACGGTCATACCACCCCGCGCAATTGCCACAATGAGATCAATTTTTTGTTTCGAGTCTTCAATTTTCTTTGCAAGAGCGAACGTGTCCATGTGGAAATGTTGCCAGGAGAGAGAAAGGAATTTCATAAAATATTATATCAGACCCTGTTTTGGAGCATATTTTTTGATAGAATAGGACATTCGGGACGTAGTTTCGGATGGTTGCGGCTGGCACATGGAAATTTTGTCGGGGTGTAGTTCAGATGGCTAGAACGTGCGGCTGGGGGTCGCAAGGTCGCGA
>CAYINK010000077.1:0-5480 GCA_964364765.1 uncultured Gammaproteobacteria bacterium | reverse complement strand
GCGGGATTAGTACACCGGTAGTATGCATCCTTCCCAAGGATGAGAAGGGGGTCCGATTCCCCTATCCCGCTCTAAACCTGACTAAATGAGCATAAAATTGTATTTTGGACCGGGAAATCAACATTAAATAGGTTCGAGTGATTTGATATAACCGCTCAAAAATGACAAAAATATATAGAAAGTTATCACTTATAATTATTTTTTAAATAAATTCAAATGAATTGTACTTGTTTAATCCCCTTCTATAATGAGCGAAACAGAATTTTAAAAGTATTAGACCAAGTGGTAAAGATAGAAGCTATTGATGAGATTCTATGTGTCGATGATGGGTCAACAGATGGAACTGCAGAAATAATTAAAGAATATTACCCCAACCTCAAAATCTTAAGAAACTCCAAAAACTTAGGTAAAACTGAAACGGTCATAGTAGGATTACAACAGGTTAAAGAAGAATATATTCTCCTTCTCGATGCTGACCTTCGAAAGGTAAATTATAAAGAGATTCAAGATGCCGTGGTTAAAATACAGGCAAATGAGGATGTTGATATGGTTGTTTTACGAAGAGTTAACGCTCCTTTATTCATAAAGCTTGTTCGGGGTGATGTTTTACTTCCAGGAGAGCGAATTCTAAGAAAGGTTGATTTACAGAAAATACTTGAAGATAAGCTTGATAAGCCAAGTGGCTTTCAATTGGAGTATGCCATCAATCAATATATGATGGTAAATCATAAAAATGTTTACTGGATGCCATCATCTGCTTTAAACACTTACCCAATGCAAAAAAGGGGCTTTTTAAAAGGTCTATATGCGATAATTTCAATGCAAATTAACATCTTAAGCTATATTGGTTTGAAGAATTTTATTTTTCAGGAACTATTTTTTTGTAGAAAAAAACTTGTCTAGTTCAACTGTTCAAGTTTTTGGTTCTCAAATAGTCTTTAAAACGTTCAGTTGTAGGATTATTTGAGGAGTAACTGGGTTGTTCAAGTTCGAGCTGAGTACCGTCACACGCTCATTTTAAAAAAATAATATGGCAATAAAAAAAATCATCCAAATCGGTCATCCCGCTCTTAAGGCAAATAATAGGCAGATTGCTTCTTTTGATGACCTAAAACTCAAGCAACTTGTCAAAGACCTGAAAGATACCATGATCGCGGGAGATCTCATTGGAATTGCTGCGCCGCAAATTGCAAAAAATTTCACCGTCTTCGTAACTCAGCCCAGAAAAACAAAGGCAAGAACAGGAGTTGGTGATATATTAAGAGTTTATATTAATCCGGTCATTACTGTGTCTTCAAATGAAGATAGTATTATCTTCGAAGGTTGTGGAAGTGTGCTAAATGGTCAATTATTTGGGCCAGTGAGACGGCCAAGAGAAATAAGGATAGAAGCTCATGACTTGCAAGGTAAAAAATTTCGGCTTCGATGTGACGGTATTTTAGCCCGCGTCATCCAACATGAATACGATCATCTGTCAGGCATTGAATTTTTAGAAAAGATTTCCGATTATAAGCAGATTATGAATTCAGATTATTATAAAAAAAATATTCGTAAATCAAAAGCCCAAACCGAAGCTTCTAAGATAAATTTCGTGGAGTTTAAGTATGTTTAATCCTCGTTTTACAAAGTTCAAGTATGAGATCCGCATTTTCTTTTTTATTTAGATGCCCTCCGCCAACCACAGGTACAACTTCACTATTTAATTTTGAGGCAAATAACAGTGATTGCTCTGTGTCAACATACGGATCATCAGTTCCATAGAAGACATAAGATAGGGGTATTTGCGTTTTTAGTTTTTCAAAATCAAAGTCAGATTTGTAATATGTTTCATTCACTTTATTAACTTGCCAAGTAGACTTGATAAGTCTGTTCAGAAATGGACAAACAAATATTGCACTATCTAGAATGAGTGGATATTTTGATAATAAATGCAGTGCAAATAGTGGCCCTGTTGAATGACAAATAAAGATGGTCTTATTATCAATAAATAAATCGGTGTGTGGTTCTATCGCTTTTAACCAAATCTCAAGGCTCTGCTTATGAAGTACTCCTTCTATGCCTAAATTGGTGACTTCCTCAAATGAATAGGTGGGTAAATGAGGCAGAATAACTTTGTGCCCAAGGGGTTGACATAGGTTTTCTAATTTTGGAAGCCAAAATTCTTTTAGTTGTTTGTATGAATTAAATGAGCCGTGCAACAATATAAAATTCATGATAAAATTATAGCATAATGGAAGGTTCATTGGTAAAAACCATAACTTCAGACTGCCTTGAGCTTGCGGGATTTTGGATGAAATCAAATAGTAATACAGCGCTTCTTCATGTACATGGCACTGCGGGGGATTTTTATACGCATAAATTTATTGAACAAGAGGGACTTGCTCTTAATAAAAATAAAGTATCATTTTTGACTGTTAATACTCGCGGGCATGATGTGTATGCCGATCTCCGTAGACATAACGGAAATAATATTGAGTGGAAAAGCATTGGTGGCGGTTTTGAAACATTTGAAGATTGCGTTTTAGACATTCAAGCATGGGTTGATTTTCTCATGAAACAGGGTGTAAAAAAAATTATTCTTCAGGGACACAGCCTGGGAGCTCAAAAAGTCTTGTACTTTCAATATAAAACAAAAAATCCTATAGTGGTAGGCCAAATTCACTTATCACCTCAAAATGATGCGGGATATATGTTGGTTAAGAATAGAGAAAAAAAATATAAAGAGATTGATCAAGTAATTAAAAAACTTATCAACGATGGAAAGGGTAAAGATCTGCTACCTCCGGAATTATGTATTATTTGTCCCATGTCAGCTATAACTTATTCAGGGTATCTTCTTGAAGATGGATCCGGCACTCTACATCCCTATCACAATCCCGCTTCAAAGAATTGGAAAGCTTTTGAAAATATGAAGGAATCAACGTTGGTCGTGTTCGGTGAGAAGGATTCTTTCATCAATCATTCGTGCAAAAGTAAATCAGTTGATGAGATTGTTGACCTATTAAAATCAAAGAAAACAAAAGACTTAACAGTCAAGGTTATTAAAGACGCTAATCATAGTTATATGGGCACTGAAGATGAATTAATGAGAGTTATTATATCGTGGCTACAGAATAAGAACAAAAAATGAGAAACATTTTTATCTTCCATGGAAGCTACGGACACCCTGAAGAAAATTGGTACCCTTGGTTGAAACAAAAGCTTGAGGCGCTTGGACATAAAGTGTTTATCCCAACTTTTCCTATACCAAAAGCGAAAGGGGAGGGGCATAAATTAGATTTGTGGTTTGCTACATTTGAAGAGTACAAACAGTACGTAAACGAGGACACTATAATCATTGCGCACAGTCGTGGATGTACTTTCACTTATCATCTGCTTCCATTTCTCAATATTAAGATCCACGGATTATATTTGGTAGGTTCTTTTATCGATTACGATCAATGGCGTCCTGAGGTGTACACTGAGTATGATTCTTTTCAAGCTAAACCATATTTATGGAAGAAAATTTGTAAAATGTCCGACCATATCGAAGTATTCCAGTCAACCGATGATGTTATCCCTGTTTGTGAGGGAGAATTTGTGGCACATTGGCTTCATGCAAAACTTACTATTGTAAAAAACGCCGGACATTTTAATGTGGCAACATATAAACGTTATGTGAAATTTCCATTACTTTTAGAGCATATTAAACGTATTTTATAATATAATTTAAATGAAAAAAACCCTAATATCTGTACACAAGGCTTATTCTACTGACGGAATAGAACTTGACTCGGTATTATTCCAACCGCGAAAAAAAACAAAAAAAATAATTATTCATGTACATGGAAAGGAAGGGCATTTTGTACAGAATCATTTTGTTCAAGTGCTTGGAGAACAATATGCACAAAATGGGTATGCATTTCTAACTTTTAACAATCGCGGTCATGATTATATGGCCGACCTTCTAAAAAAAACTTCAACAGGATTTACTTGGGAACAGGGTGGATCTATGTTTGACCTACTTGAAAATTCAATATTTGACATCCAAGGAATTATCGATTACGTTCTTGATCTTGGTTATACAGAAATAATATTGCAAGGTCACAGTCTGGGACCTCATAAAATTTGTTACTATTTAGTTAATTCACCAAATAATAGTGTCTCAAGGGTTATATTTTTAACTACAGCAGATGTCCATTACCAGTTCGATTCGAGTGTGCCTGAATGGGAAAAGTATTCTCTGATAGCAAAAAGAGTGTGCGAAGAAGGAAAAGGGAAAGAGCTTATGCCGATTCGCTTGTGGAGTAATTGCCCGGTTTCAGCGGCCACTTTTTGGAACTATACTAATCCTCATAATAACTGTTTTGTGTTTAATGGAACACATCCAAAAACGGAGTTTAAGAATTTCAACAAAATCACCCTGCCTATGTTTATCGTTAACCCTGAAAATGATGTTGCCTCTGGAATTCAAGCAAATAGATTTATCCGACTTCTAAAGAAAAACACTGTTTCTAAGCGTTTTGAGGGTGTCGTCATTAAAAATGCCGTACACAATTTTCTTTCTAAAGAAGACGAGTTAGCAAAAACCATACTTGAGTGGTTAAAATAGCTCAAAATATCTCCGTTTAGATTACTCAGACACGCCACATTTAACCTCGTAGGTTAAAAATGGCCCGATACAACAATATGTTGGTATAATAATATTGTTTACACTGTAAAGGTAATTAACTTATTGTTTGGTTACCTTTACAGTGCCGATGTAGCTCAGTTGGTAGAGCAGCTGTATCGTAAACAGCTGGTCGTCGGTTCAAGTCCGACCATCGGCTCATGTGTTTCATTTCAATTTTTGCAAAAATAGTATAAAATAGGCCTATGACTAGGCTCACAGATCATGAACGGAAGCAGTTTGCTTACAAGTCAATCTTTCTCATTGGGTTGACGTTGGCTTTCATTATTTTTCTTCTTAGTTTTGGGTTTAAGCTCATTATCAATGGCTCTCTTTTTATTAACCAACTCGCCAATGGTTCAAAAAATTCACCAGATGGCATCAAATCAGAACAAGCTCTGACCAGTATATTAGTTGATCCTCCACCCTCCGCAACCAGCAGTTCAAGCCTACTCGTCACCGGTTCAACGGTAAATTTTGATGCGGTAGAAATATATCTTAATGCTGAGAAAATCACCGAAGGGCCCGTTGTGGGAGATATATTTTCAGAAGAAATCACGGGTTTGGAAAAAGGAGAAAATCGGATATATGTAATCGCCAAGTCAAAAAAATCGAAGGATACGAAAAAGTCTCCCGAGTTTACCGTCTTATTGAAAACAGAGAAACCAAAACTTGAAGTGTCACAACCTAACGATAATACCAAGACAAACAAACAAGAAATAAAAATCGAGGGCAAAACGGATAAAGAAACATATATCAAAGTGAATGGTCAACCTGTCGTGGTCGACTCACAAGGCGCCTTCCAAACCTTATTAAAATTAAATGATGGAGA
>CAYINK010000076.1:0-5508 GCA_964364765.1 uncultured Gammaproteobacteria bacterium | reverse complement strand
TACCCTTTTCCAGGAACAACGTCCAGGTGCGCATCAAGAATAATCTTGAATTTCTTTGTTCCCGGTTTTTGATTATGAATTAATAGACTTGGAGAACCATTTTTTTCAAAACGGTCAACGCTAAATCCTTTTCCCACTGCTTTTTCCGCAACTGCCAAAACTTTTTTTATTTCTCCAGAATTTTCTTTGGTGGAGGGAATTGAGATGAGTTTTTTTGAGAGGTTGAGTATTTGTTTTATCATAGATTTTGTAGCGTCATTCCCGCGAAAGCGGAAATCCAGGCGTCTGGAACCCCTCCCTTGAGGGGATGACAGAAAAAACTAATATTTCGATATTGGTCATAGGTGTAGAGATAACTTAGTATCAAAGTAGATATTCAAAATTGCGGGAATTGTTTGGAGTCGATACGGTTCACGTTCAAATAACAACAAGCCTTCTTTTACAACATTATATTTGAGAAGTGGAGATAATGTGGGATCGGCAAGATCTATAAGGTCTATATCATTTTTTTTCAATACGGGGGAGAGTTTTGCATACACCTCAAGAAGAAAATCGGGCTTAGCTTTCGGAACAACATATACCGCAATATCTATATCACTTAAGGGAACAGCGTTTTCTCCGACCTGAGAGCCAAAAAGGTACGCGTATTTAATCTCAGGATATTCTTGCAAAATATCGACAATGGATTGTATCATTTCTGCATTCATAATTCTCATTATACACCAAATTTCGTCATTCTCGCGAACTTGCTTGCCGGCAGGCAGGGGCGGGAATCCAGACTCAAATTACATTTCTCTTTGGAAACATTCGGCAAGATCTGGTAGTATTTTTTACTGGTTTTTTTTAGAGGGAAAAGATTTGGGGTTATGATATTAAAAAGATGATACAATGTAGGTATGGAGAAACAAGAAAAAGAAAAACTTATAGCCGCCTGGTTTGCCGCATCGGAAGAGGATCTGGGGACGGCAATAGAGCTCCTTACTTTAAAACGCTATTCTGCATGTTTGTTTTTTTGTCATTTATCACTTGAAAAAATACTCAAAGCAGTATTTCTTAAACGAAACGATAACTATCCACCACCTATTCATAATTTACTTCGTTTGGCAAAATTGTCCTCTTTGCCATTAAGCCATGATGAGCAAATTTGGTTGGTCGAGATCACTACTTTTAATGTTGAGGCTCGATACGATATTTTAAAGGAAGCCTTGTATAAAAAGGCAGACGAAACCTATACCAAAAATTATATTGATAAAACAAAACTATTGATAAATACGTTTAAAAAGAATTATGATAAATGAACAATTATTAAAAAAACTTGGAGTACTGGGAGAAGTGAAATTGTATATAGATGTTTTATTGAAGAATAATATCAAACCTAAACAGATTATTATATACGGCTCTTTGGTAAAACAAAAAACCCATCAATATTCAGACATAGATCTTGCAGTGGTGTCAGAAAATTTTGGAGAAGACAGCATTGAGGCGATGATGACACTATCAAAATTAACTATTGGTATATCTGATCGTATAGAACCAATTGCCCTTTCTTCTCATGATTTATTAAACCGATATCATTCTTTAATAGGTGAGATAAAAAAATACGGAAAGGTAATCTATACTTCATAAACGTGGCTTTTTCCTATCCGAAATTTATCTCAGCAATATTCGGTAAGATATGGCAATATCTAGAAATCCAGTTCAATACCTAACTGTATGTCATTGTGAGGAGCGTAGCGACGCGGCAATCCTGTTATTAAAGGAGGTTGCTTCGTCCACGACTAAAGTCGGAACTTGCAATAACAGTCTATATCCCTGGGTTTTGAAATGACTTCGAGTGACAGTTTTCTTTGATTGAGGGAATTGAAATTAATTTTTTACTTAAAGACAAAATAGAATGAAGCTAGATGAAAATAGTTATGACAACGATATCAATGTGTGATACAATAATAGAGTTGTTATGAAAAGTAAAGTTGTAATTGAAAAAAGTTTATTGAGTTGGTTTTATTTTTATACCTGCCTGAGCGGGGAGTTTTTATAATGTAAAAAAACATTTCAAAATACCCCGCCAAAAGCGGGGTTTTTTAGTTTATGAGAAATAAAATCACCCAATTTAGATTATTCTATTTTTATCCCAACTAGCGGGGAGAAGATTTTATGTTATAAATCCACCCCGCAAATAAGCAGGGTTTTTCTTAATTTATTATAAATTTGAAATTTAAAAAATATGAAAACAAAACAAAAAATCATCATTGCAGGACCATGTGCAGCTGAATCGAGAGAGCAGGTTATAAATTGTGCCTTAGATTTAAAAAAACAGGGTGTAAAAATTGTAAGGGCTAGCCTTTGGAAACCTAGAACGATGCCTGGATTTGAAGGAGTTGGAAAAAAAGGTATTGCCTGGCTTTCAGATCTGACAAATATAGGATTGACCGTAGCAACTGAAATATTGATGCCTGCCCAACTTGAGGCATTGATTGCTGGAATTAGTAAAAGGGGCGATTTGAGTCGTGTACTCGTGTGGATTGGTTCACGAAATCAGAATCACATAATACAACGGGAAATAGCTGGAATTGTAAAGAAAAAAATGCCAAAAAACGTGAAATTGTTAATTAAAAATCAAGCGTGGACAGATGAGAGACATTGGCTCGGAATCGTTGATCACGTGCTTGGGAGCGGAATTTCCGCAAGTAGACTAATTCTTTGCCATAGGGGTTTTTCATCGGCAGGCTTTAGCAACCCAGATAATTTAAGAAATTTACCAGACTTTGAAATGGCCATGCGAGTCAAAAAACAAACAGGTTTACCGATGTTGGTCGATCCATCTCATATTGGGGGCACTGTCAATAATGTTTTTAAGGTCATGGAAATGGCAAGTAAACATAATTTTGACGGAATGATGGTTGAGGTACACCCGCAACCTACTAAGGCAAAATCTGATGCGAAACAACAATTGGTAATTGACGAGTTCAAAAAATTATTAAAGTTGTCAGGGGAAAAAATATGAGTACAAAAATATTAAAAGAAATTTGTAAATCGATAAGACACGATATATTAGTTTCAATAACTGAAGCCGGATCAGGCCACGTCACGTCGTGTCTTTCGGCAGTGGAATTGATGACAACTTTATATTTTGGCGGATTTTTAAAACTTGACATCACTGACCCAAAAAATTTGATCAATGATCGTGTGATTTTTTCAAAAGGTCACGCTGCACCGCTTTTATACTCAATACTTCATCGAGCTCAAGCAATTAGTGAGACAGAATTAATGAGTTTAAGAAAATTTGGTTCAGATCTTGAAGGACACCCAATACCGCACTCGCCATTAATCGATGTGGCTACAGGAAGTTTGGGCCAAGGATTATCTTTTGGTCTCGGAATGGCGATAGGAATAGAGTTAAAAATTAAGAATTTAGAATTAAGAATCGAAAGAGAGCCGAAAGTATTTGTACTGCTCGGAGATAGTGAGATGGCCGAGGGACAAGTATGGGAAGCAATACAGATTACTTCTCATCACAAATTAAATAATTTGATTGGGATTATTGATGTGAACAGGTTAGGTCAAACAAATGAAACGATGGATGGGTGGAATATTAAAAATATTGAAAGAAAAATTAAAGCTTTTGGTTGGAATACCATACGAGTTGAGGATGGACATAATTTAAAACAGATTATTAAAGCGTTCAAACAGTTGGATGTGAAAAATGATAAACCAACAATGATAATTGCAAAAACAATTAAAGGAAAAGGTATATCGTTTTTAGAAAATAAAAAAGGTTGGCACGGAAAAGCGCTTAATAAAGAAAAGTTAAAATTGGCCTTGAAGGAATTAGGAAAAATAAATATTAATATTCGTGGGAATATTAAAAAACCAAATGTCAAAAGTCAAATAACAAATATTAAATCAATAACAAACAACAAATTTTCAGCTTCAGATTATGAACCTTATAAAAATATTTCAACTCGTGAAGCTTACGGAAATGCTATAACATCACTTGGAAAAAATAATCAAAAAATCGTTGTTTTGGACGCGGAAATGTCTAATTCAACTTTTACAAATAAATTTAAAAAGGCCATACCGGACAAATTTTTTGAAATGTTCATCGCAGAACAAAATATGATTTCAACCGGTGTAGGTTTATCTAAACTAGGACTCATACCTTTTGTATCATCTTTTAGTGCTTTTTTGACGAGAGGATTTGACCAACTTCGAATAGCCCAGTATTCTTGTGCTAATTTAAAAATAGTTGGTTCGCATGGTGGTGTTTCTGTGGGGGCGGACGGCGCAACGCAGATGGGGCTTGAGGATATCTCGATGATGAAAAGTATTTTAAACAGTACCGTATTTTATCCATCTGATGCTATATCTACTGAAAAACTGACACAGATAATGGCTGATAATTTTGGAATTTTTTACCTCCGGACTAGTCGGGGAGAAATGCCGGTAATTTATAGTGTGCAAGAAGAATTTAAGATAGGCGGATCAAAAGTTCATAATGTTCTTAAAGTTACTAAAGTTAATAAAGTCAAAGCATTGATTATTGCCAATGGCGTAACGTTACATGAGTCGTTAAAAGCCCAGAAAGAATTAACTAAATTGGGCATAGAAACAATCGTTCTTGACACATATTCTGTCAAACCAATTGACACGATAACTATTAAACAACTTACCAATAACTGTTGCAACGTCATAGTTGTAGAAGATCACTACCCAGACGGAGGGATCGGAGACACAGTTGCGAAATTAATTGTTGAACAGAATTTGAATGTCAAAAATTTCACTCATCTTTGTGTCAAAAAAATACCTAGATCTGGAAAGCCGGATGAATTGCTTAGATTTGAGGAAATTGACTCTCAAGCAATAATTAGAGCAGTAAAAAAGTTATTAATTAATAAATAATATGAAAACAATAATAGGAAATAATATGTTGTCAAAAATCAATACGATGTTTGATTTTTCAAGATTTTCAAAAATTTTGATTTTGACTGATAGTAACGTGTCAAAAAATTGGCTAACAGCCATAAAAAGATCTATCAGACAAAAAACAGACGAAATAATAATTAAAGCTGGTGAAAATGAAAAAAATATTGAAACAGTTAAAATAATTTGGCAAAAAATGTTTGATATAAGACTGGATAGACAATCGTTACTCATTAATCTTGGGGGCGGAGTAGTTTGTGATATGGGAGGATTTGTAGCAGGTACCTACATGCGAGGGATCGACTATATTCAAGTACCTACCACTCTTTTATCCCAAGTTGACGCCAGTATCGGAGGTAAGACGGGATTTAATCTTGGAGGTATAAAAAACAGTATAGGTCTATTTAACCAGCCCAAGTTAGTCTTGATAGATGTGGATATATTAAGCACCTTACCACGACGAGAATTTGTTTCCGGTTTTGCCGAAATCATAAAGCATGGAATAATTGCCGATAAAAGTTATTTTCAACTTGTTACCGCAAAGAAACCAAATGAATATTCAAAAATAGAGATGATGAAAATAATAGA
>CAYINK010000075.1:0-5675 GCA_964364765.1 uncultured Gammaproteobacteria bacterium | reverse complement strand
TGTACTTTAGTTGTGCTTTCTAATGTTTACTTTTATAGTACAATGAAATTATGTTTCTTTTTGACTTGAAAATTATTCTACATACAGTGGTCTCATGGGGGAAAAAAATATTTCTTGTTGTGTTTGTTTATGCGGTTGTAGTGAGTCTATTTATTCATTTTATTGGAAAAGATAAAAAGACTTTAAACGCTCCCACCCAGACGACCTACCAACAAAACAGACTTAAGCTCTATGAATTAGTGAATAACCCCGAATTGAAAAAAACAAAAGAGGGAAAGAAGACGCTTACACTTTACCGCTCCATGATCTGCGGTCTTACCGGTGATACCTGCACTGATAACCCCGCTGATGCACATAAATACCTGGCAAAAAGCTTGACCGGCCAACTTACCAATCTTTTCATGCTTCCCCTCATGAATCCACCTGCCTCAGGGGTTTATTGGGTTCGTACTTCATTGCAAGATGCCGGGTTTGTTCCGCAAACCTATGCGGCCGAAGGAATCGGTTTTTCATCCTTGCGTCCTATCATGAATCTGTGGAAAGTGTTCCGCGATGTGTCATACATGCTCTTGGTCGTCGTCCTCATCGCAATCGGCTTCATGATCATGTTCCGTATGAAAATAAATCCCCAGACAGTTATAAATATTGAAAATGCCCTTCCCCGGATTGTGGTTGCGATGCTCCTCATCACTTTTTCCTTTGCCATAGCCGGTTTTTTAATTGACATGATGTATGTTTTGATTGCGATCATTGTCTCACTCATAAGTGGCAATGGGGCTTTTTATGACATTGGTCAGATGCAGAATAATTATTTGAACGGAGGAGGGTTAACTTTATGGGAAAGTATATTCACTAATCCAGCAAATATTAAAGGAGGATGGGGTGGATATGGTGGAAGTTTGTTTAATTTGGGGGCGTCAGTGGTTGAAAATATGTTTACCGCACTTCCGTTGTTTGTGTCAGGCGTGATAAAATATATAACTAATTTCGTAATTGGGTACGGCCTTAGTCAACTTTTCTTTGGTAAAATGTTTGCACTTATTGGCCAAGCTTTGAATGGTGTTGGTTTCGCAACAGTAGATGCAGGTTATTTACCTCAACTTATTATGCTCCCAATTGTTGGTATTCCGTCTATATTGTTAGGATTTAGTTTGGGACCGACTATAGTAATTCCTTTTATTGCGGGATCCTTTATCTTTTTTACTATTCTTTTCTTATTTTTCCGCATATTCTTTATGCTTTTTAAAGCATATCTTCAAATTATCTTTTTGATTGTCATCGCTCCTTTTATGTTACTATTCGAGGCGGTACCGGGTAAATCGAGTTTTTCAACTTGGATCAAGCATCTCATGGCAGATATTTTTACCTTCCCCATAGTTATTGCTATCCTTACTATTGGTTTTGTCTTGTCAAATCAACTTTCAACTGAAGTTAATTTTTGGAGGCCCCCTTTTTTGAATGCAATAGACCCTTCACTTCTTCCTGTATTTATTGGTGCAGGAGTGCTTTTTATGACGCCTGATCTGGTCAAATTAACAAAAGAACAACTCTTCGGGATCAAGGATCTGCCTCTTAACTTTGGATTCGGTACTTTCTTTGCGGGAGCGGGAGCGGCTGGAGCTGGTGGCTTGAGCTTAGTCGGGCAGATAAGTACTGCAAGTATGGGTATCACTGCTCTTACGGGTAAAACAATCGGAGATTGGATTGGAACTTCGGGTCATAAAGACGTTGCTGGCACTAAGAGAGTTGGATTACCAGGAAGCAATCCACCTGAGCCAATAAAATAAAAAGTAGTTGATTTTAGAATTCTACTGAAACCCAGGTATTCGAAGTATTTTTACTCCAATTAGTTGAAGAATGAAGACTGAGAATATTATAAGCATTAATCCTGTGATACATGAGGTCATGAGCTGTTGAGCTTTTTTTATCTTTTCTGCCTCCCCTCCCGAAGTCTGCATCATAAAGGCCGCATACATGATACAAAGCAGGGAAATCCCTCCCGCAAGTCCCACTCCCCATCCTAGGAGGGTTTCTTGAATAAATGTGCCAATATTTGCCCGCATACACCCCATCCCAGTCCACACCCCAACTAATTGACCAGTACCTTTCAGACAATCCACACAACGTGTCTTCTCCCCTCCATCTTTAATATTTTCACACAAATTAACTAAAACACTTAGGGGGACCTCTGTTGGCTTGATACATATACAGCCTGAGTTTAAAAGGTCTCCAGGCGTACTCGGAGAAGAACCATTTATACACGGCTCAACATTTATTTGCGTTTGAAACTTTAACATAAAATCCATTGGGTTTGGGATTCCAATAGTTTTTACTACATCAGATATGACTGGTAGATCTTTTTTATACTCTTGCGGTTTGTTTACGCAACAACGATTTGTACATGGGTCGTTGACATTGCCACAACTAACCCCCGGGATCGGTGCTGTTATTACTGGAATCGTAGAATTACACACCGATATGGAAGGGGTTTGGGCATAAATTTGCTTTATGGATAACGTAAAAATATAGATAAATAAAAAAAGAAATACGAAGAAGTTCTTCATGTATTTGAGTATATCACTTTTTTTTACCCTCTGCTTCTTTTTGGGCATCTTGGATATATTTCAAGAGGAGCCAGGCCATGATAAGAGGTAGATATCTGTTGATATAATCGAATGAAATATCTTTCCAATTCCCACCAAACTTATCCCTCAAATTTTTTATACTCCACTCGAAATCAGGTTTTCTTTTTCTGAATAAAGATATCTCTTTTCCAAAGAGTTTTATTTTGTCAGGAAGTTTGATCGCTCTGTTAATAAATGGTACGTTGATATAAACTGGAGTAAAACCTGGTTTTGGATTACTTGGATTGAAAGGCTCCCTTGGTAGAAGGCTTCGAGATTCAAGTGCTACGCAAAATCGGTCAATATCAGTACTATCCCACTCCCATACGCGTGAAGTGCCCCCTGCCCGTTCAGCGGCGAGAGAATTTTTTCGACCTAATCCAAACAATCCATAAGCCCATCGAGCCTGAGTATCTTTTTTATAATACTGTATCGTTAGTGCGGCTATATGATGTACCAGGCGGTGAGCATAGTCTGGCGCGATGATTCCTTCCATGGCCTTATAAACTTTTTCGCATATTTCCAGAACGGGGCTGAAATCGTGCTTTCCATCTATTGCCATTTTATTTAGTGTATCTGGAAATTTCAATATCTCCCCCGCCACGTTTTTTTCTACATTTGATATGTCACTTATAGCCCGCGGCAACATCCGGCTACCGGCCGCCCGCCAGGGGATAAAACTCATAGCCATCTCCTCGAGCCCAAAAGTAAATTTATAGTCCTTTGTCACCGTATCACCTGTCTTCACCATGCCAAGCAGTGTCTCATCGAGAAATTTGATTCCTTCTTTTCCCTGCATGTAGTTTGTTTCGATCTTCCCCAGAAGCGTGCAGGTGTTATTTATCCGCTCCTCAGAGTATCCCTTGCTCTGAAGTAATCTTCTCACCACATCCTGTGTAAGTTCATAAGGGACACTTCCAAACTTATAATGTTCAGTTTCCGGCAATTTCTTTATTTTATTCATCTCCGCACTTACCTCACTCCGCAGTAGTTGTTCAGCAAATATAAGATCTTTCACCACTATGTCAAACTGCTCGGACTGTTGGTCTCCTACATCTTTTGTATTAAACATCTCCCCCGCTATTTTTCTCCATCTACTGGTACCGCTCTCGCTTAATCTGTTGCGGTCAAGGCGGAGAATCTTCGAAGGTATGCGCTGAGCGACCAGGCGCGCAAGCGTGCGGTTGAGAAATAACATGGTGGTTCGTGATTCTATCTCATCCTCCACATTGTCAGGCGCCGGCTTACCGGCTTTTATATCACTCCACACGTCTTTCTCCATCTGGTCCCGTATGCCTTTCAGATAATGATTTACGTCTCCGTCTGCGGTTTTGTTGAAATACCTTGTATAGACGTAGTCAAACAGTTCCTTTTTCTGTGCCGTATACCGCTCATTTGCCAAACCTTTGCCACCCTCGCGGGATTTTGGGAATACACCGCTTCCGGGGAATGTGGGGTTAAAAGACATCTTTGTCACCAGCTCGTGTGCCGCCTCATACCCGATATTCTCTAATCGTTTCCAGGTATTGACATAATCATATATTTCACCCTCCTGGTTTCCTTCAGCTATTCCCGCTTTATCTTTATAATAAAGAGGCTGAAAGATAAAGGAAGTTCTCCAGCCCTTTCGCTCCATAGGTCCCCCAACTTTGCCGATGTTTACTAAATAATCCGCAAAAAGAATCTCACCTTTTTTTAGGTCTGAACCTTTTCCTCCCCGCCCATTGATATAGGAGTCTTTATATCCCTGCATTTTCTTATATAGATCTCTATGGTCGCTGAATACTGAGCCCTTAAAATCATGGCCCTCAACCGGCATAAAAAGAATGGGATCGGTACTTCGAGTCCCCTGGAAACGGAAGAAGGTATGCATAGGGTTGAATGCGTTGAGTGCGGCTGTATCATTGTTATAATAACTTGCATAGGTGATGCTTCCGTCTTCATTTGTGTGGGGATCAGCGAGTGCGGCTTTTTCAATCTCGTTTAAAAACATACCCCGTGAGGCACCAACCGCCATGGTCAAAGCCGCCTCGAGCCGTGCCTCACTCACTTCTTCTCCGCCATACATCTGCTTTAACTGATCTAAAACTTGTTCTTCAAGTTGACTGCGGATTTCCCCCAGTTTTTGTTGAAACATGGTGGGGCTGTGCTTCCAATCATTCTTGGCAAACATTTCATCCACATGTTTATCATATAACCTAAGTGCGTCTTCAAAAATGCCCGCATCAGGCAATAAAAAAAGTTGATCAAAGTCGACCGTGGTCATCTGCTCTGCGAATTGGGCAAGCTGTGCGTAAAAACCTTTTTCAGGATCAACTGGGTGTAAAAAGATGGCGCGTGCGTTATGAGTGAATTTTCTCGCGTCGATATAGGTATCTATTTTTTGATCTATATAATGAAGATAATCTGTGGTTGTACTTTGTTTCGGTTCCGGGTAGGGAGAGATGATAATGCGGGGCTTGCTTATCACACTACCTGCTTTATTTTTATAAGGAATATCTTCGGTTTTTTGTGCCAATTCACCATCTCGATACAGTCCAAGATCGCTATCGTGGAGTGAAGTTGCAAGATTTAATAACCTGTTTTTTAACATATACTTGACGGGTAAGATACCGCGCATGACATCTTGTTGTTCTATCTGTTCAAAAAACTCACCAGCTCTTTCATGGTCAAGACGTGTATAAAGTTTTCCAAAAAGCTCAACGATATTAGTTTCTATATCTTTTGACACCTTCATACCTACCTCCTCATTACTTTTATCCACCCCCATCTTCTCCGCGATTTTTCCCTTCTTTTCCTCCACATATGCCTTAAACATCTCAGGATCAAAAATTGCCTTGATAAATGCCTTATCTTCGGCTGGATTAAAGTAGTTCGCAAAATAAGTGCCCCACATCTCATTAAACGGGTCCCTTTCTTGCGCCGCTCTGACTTGGTTTAAGTATTCCTGTTGCTGTTCTCTCTGTTTTGCCTCATCAACTTTTGGCGCTGTTTCATCTGTTTGTTGTGGAGAAGGGGCCACATCAAACATCTGCTTTGCTTCCTGCTCGC
>CAYINK010000074.1:0-5769 GCA_964364765.1 uncultured Gammaproteobacteria bacterium | reverse complement strand
GACGCTCTTCGAAATAAACTATTTCAAATGGTAAAGAGTGGTGATGAAAAAATCATGATGGAAAAGAAGCAAAAAGAAGAAGAAAAGAAACGTCAGGAAGCATACCAGGAACATGAGCAGAAGAGAAAAGAGGCCGAAAAACAAAGACAGGCGCAGATGTCCGGCGAACCTCAAGGCAAAGAGCGCCAAAGTATCCTCGCCCCCAAAAAGAAAAAGAAACCCCCTCTTCCCTCAACGGCCGAAATCAAACCCTCAACCGGAAAACAATAACAAGATTTTTTATTTAGTTGACAACTTTAGTTGACAAGGTTTGAAGGATTGATTAACCTGATACTATCGCGTAATAATATGAACCTTTCTTCAAAACTATTTTTAATCATATTTATTCTTGCCATAACCTTAATGATATGCGTGGGCGCGCTTTTTTATCTGCAATGGTCACATATTCCGATGAGCATATTATTTTTGTTGATTATTGCGTTATGGTCAGTATCTTTTGGTTTTGTATTAAGAAAGACCATCCTCAAGCCAATTAACAAACTTACCGCTACAGTTGATGCTCTTTCGTTAGGTGATTTGTCTGTAAGGGCAGATATTTGGTCAAAAGACGAGTTAGGAACATTGGGGATTGCTTTTAACAACATGGCCCAAAAATTGCAATCATATTATGGTGAGCTTGAAACAAAGGTTACAGAAAGAACTGAACAGTTGTCCAAATCTTTAGAAAATGTGCAAAAACAAAATTTGAGTCTTGAGGATACAAAGAAAGCAATGATTAATTTACTTGAGGAAGCGCATGAGCTTGAAGATAAATTAAAGGTGGAAAAAGAAAGTGTTGAACATAAAGTTCAGATAAGAACTCAGGAATTATTTCAGGAAAAGGCAAAGCTGATTTCTTCTATCGAAAATTTGCCTGTCGGTTTCATGATGGTAAATATTGAAATGGAGCTGATGGTTGTCAATAATCTGGCTGAGCACATGTTGGGAGGGGTCAAAAGTGTAAATTTAATCAATGAGGTCAAAAAAATATTAGGAGCGAAGCTTGATTTGGTTGAATATGTAAAACAGTGTGGAATTCACAAAAAAAGAGTGATATTTGATAATCTGGAACGAAATGGAAAAGTGATTCGCATTCTTCTTTCACCGATATTAACAGGAGAAAAAAATGATATTTGTATCGGAGTAGTTATACTTTTTGAAGATGTCACCGAGGCAAAAATAGCAGAGCGGAGCAAGGATGAGTTTTTTTCGATTGCCTCCCATGAGCTCCGTACCCCCTTGACCGCAATCAGAGGAAACACATCCATGATCCTGCAATATATGGATGGTCAACTTAAAGATCCGCAATTAAAGGAAATGATCAAAGACATTCACGAATCAAGCCTGAGACTTATAGCAATTGTCAACGACTTTTTGAATCTATCACGACTTGAGCAGGGTAAGGTTCAGTTTAAAACTATATCAGTCGATATAATCTCTCTGATAAGGAAGGTTATTGCTGAGATGCAAGGCTCTGCATCTGAGGCAAAATTGCATCTTACTTTAAAAGAATCAACTGCCCCCGTCCCAAGAGTGCTTGCTGATTCTGATCGCGTCAAGGAAGTATTGATAAATCTTATTGGCAATAGCTTGAAATTCACAGAAAAGGGTGGCGTCACGGTATCAATCGATCCTCAGAAAGATAAATTAAAAATAATAGTTACTGATACGGGTCGGGGAATCGAGCCCAAAAATCAACGCTTACTTTTTCATAAATTTCAACAGGCGGGAAGCAATTTATTGACCCGTGATACCACCCGTGGGACCGGTTTGGGTCTCTATATCTCCAAACTTATGATTGAGGGAATGGGTGGGAATATAAAACTGGAACATTCTATTCCGAATCAAAGTACGGTATTCAGTTTTACATTGCCGTATGTGGCAAAGGTTGACAATATATAATGTGATATATGATAAAAATACTTATCGTTGAAGATGACCCATTGATGTCCCGGATGTATCAGAAAATTTTCACGTTTGAAGGATTTGAAGCACATATGGCAGGGGATGGACAAGAAGGGTTAGAGCAGGCAAAGTCGGTTAAACCCGCACTTATTCTTTTAGACGTCATGATGCCGAAGATGAATGGGTTGGAAGTTCTAGAAAAATTAAAAAATGATGGAGGGCTTAAAACTATTCCCGTCATCATGCTCACTAATTTAGCAGGTCAACAAGATGCAGAAACCGCACTTAAAAAAGGAGCGATAAAATATATCGTCAAAAGCGAGCATGAGCCAAAGGAGCTCGTTCAAATCGTCAAAGAGATTTTAATGATATAACCTCTTTTACCACTGCAACTACGTCGTTGGGAGTGTTGTTCGATTTTGCCAACCATCTGACGGTACCTTTTGTAGCAGATTCATTGATTATTTCAAGTGTTGCAACGTTGGTAAGCATGATTGCTGGAATATTTTTTAACACCGGGTCATTTTGTAATTGCTCCAATACTTCGGTACCGCTTTTAACCGGCATAATAACATCTAACATAATTACATTAGGAGTGAAATACTTGAGCACCCCTAGGGCTTCTTCACCATCACTGGCTACGCGAACTTCAAAACCCTCCATGATAAATTTCCGCTTATACATATCTAAAAGTATTTGATCATCCTCGGCGATGAGGATTTTAGGTTTATCCATAATACAAAGTATACACCAATCTTTATATTAAGGTCTGATATAGTTATCATATGAAGGTAGGTATGCGTATTAAACTTCTCGCGTTGATGTTGATTGTTCTTCTTCCTTTTTTTGCATTCTTGATGCTTAATGATGTCTCTATAAAAAACATTCCTTTATTTGTAGTCTCTCTATTGTTTTCGCTTATCCTTGCATGGGTATTGGGCGATTATGTCATGATTAATGATTATATTCGGTTAAAGGAATCTGATGCATTAAAATCCAAGTATATTTACACTTCATCACACGACCTCCGAACACCGATGACCGCTATTAAGGGATTGATTTCTATGATCAATGACGGAGACTACGGTCCCATAAGTAAAGATATTGCACAGCCACTTTCTGATGTCAAAACTTCCGTTGAGCGATTGATACAGCTTATAAACGATTTGTTAACTCTCTCCCGCATGCAGGACGGAAGACTTGTATTTGATATGAAAGACGTGGAAGTTAAAAAACTGATTGATGAGGTGACAGTCATGATGTTGCCGGTAGCAGAACAAAAGGATATTGTTCTTGATGCTCATAATGATGACTCATTATATATTCAAGCTGACCCGGAAAAGTTAAAGCAAGTTATACACACCCTTATACAGTATTCAATTATATTCACCCAAGAAAAACAAATTACCATTTATTCTCATCGTGTCGGTGATTATGTTTCTATCGAGATAACGGATAAGAAACAAAATGGCACAGAAATGCTTAAGGAAAAACAAGATCCATTACCCGGTGGAGTAGGGCTTGATTATTATGTGGCGCAGGAATTTACCAGAAAAATGGGGAGCGGAGTTTTGTTTCAAACTTCAGATGATAAAAAAAAGTTTGCTTTTACTTTTGCATTACCCGTTACATCTTCAGGTCGGTAATTTCCTTTTTCAATTCAATGATTTTGAGCTCTCTTCCCACCATCAATTTATTCATCTTCTCAACTTCCCCTATTTTTGTTTGTAGTTCAATTGTTCTCTCTTTTACTTGTTTCTCTAATTCATTTTTAGTAATTAATGATTCTTTTAAATCGTTACCCATCTTGTTCATTGCTTTGGCAATTTCTGATAATTCGTCATTTGTTCTAATATCTATTTTCTCGCTTAGACGGCCACTTCCCAATACTCTAGTAAATTTAATAAGTCTACCAATTCGATGATTGATATTATGATAGAACAAGAGGAATAATCCTATCATTATACCCAACAAAGGGACGGATACTGCTATGATTTTAAATATCAAATCATTTTGTGTATTCTTTATTTGAGTGTTTAAATTATCTAAAATAGTATATGTTTCAATAATACCTACAACCTCTCCTTCAGAATTAATTATGGGCACATAAACTTCCATCAGTTGTCCATATCCTTGTTCTTTTATGTTTTCTTTCGCTACAGGAGATTTAATTTCGGCAACTACTTTCCCCTTTATTGCTTCTTGGAACATCGTATTGTCTGAAAATGTTTGTCCAATAATGCTTGTATCATTGGCGGCGATTATCTTTGCGTTCTTGTCCCAGACTTTTATTCTTAAGATTTCTCCCGTATTTATTTCCTTAAAAAAAGAGGCGAATACCCTTTGAGTTTTAATTAAATCTGATTCTAAAAATATTCCATTGGAAACGTGGTTATTTGCTTGCATTCTTATTAAGCTTGCGACTTTAGTTTTGCTTTGACTAATTAAACCTGTTTTTAAAGCACTCTTAACGGTAAAAAAAATAAATATACAGTAAGCAATAACAAGAACGTAGATGAGAAGCAAATTGATGATGAAGATCGACTTAATTTTTAATTTATCTAACATACTTCTAGATTTAATACTTATTAAACAGTATAGGATACTATTATTTTTAATTCAACTATGATCTGGAGAAGATAATATATCACCCCCTCATGATATAATAAATTAGTGGTTGCGGAGTGTAGTTCAGATGGTTTATACTGTAAATCTTTTAGTAAAAATTTACATGTATAGAACACGCGGTTCGCACGTTGAAAAATGTGTCGGGGCATAGTTCAGATGGTAGAACACATGGTTCGGGACCATGAGGTCGCGGGTTCAAGTCCCACTGCCCCGACCCGTTTTTCAAGTGTAAAGGCCCGCCAGTCGCGGGTTTAAGCCTGCCTGCCGGCAGGCAGGTCCCACCATCCCGACTCGATTTAATAAAATGAAATAATATATGGATTTTTCGCTTCTTACCTACAATACTCTTTTCAGTGACGCGGTGGTTGGCTTGAAGAAAATATGTGATGCCCAGCATCCGGACATCATCTGTCTTCAGGAAGTTGACACCACCGATCAAACGTTCAAGAAAATTGAACAATTAGGATACCGACTCGCTGATTATTCCAACGCTTTTATAAAAAATGGTCGCATATATGGAGTTGCAACTTTTTATAAAGCGGATAAATTTGAGTTCCTTGATTCAAAAGTTATTTTTCTCCAGAAGGGGATTATGGAGATAATTGCCTACCTTTTGCGCATATTTAAGACGGGGAATAAACCACGCACTGTCCTTAAGACTGATTTTATTAGTAAAAAATTGGGGAAAGAAATCGCCGTCTATAACATCCATCTTTCGCCATATGGCACCAACAGTATAAGGCTTAAACAAATACATACAACTCTCGCCGATGTCCAACTTGTTGATACCGACCGACCGACCATTCTCACGGGAGATTTTAATTATCCCTACGGGCGAAAAAAACTGGAATCACTCATGCGGGAATATGGCATGAAAGAGGCAACCAATACCATTTTTTTTACTTCAGAAGGAGCGCTGACACATTATACGTTCATTGAAAGATTTCTTGCGAGGTTCGTGTTTATATTTTTTCACCATCGACTGAAACTTGATTATATTTTTTACAAAAACTGTAAATCGCTATTTGCAAAAAAAATTGATGTGCAGTATTCTGATCATTATCCCGTGTTTGCCGTGTTCAAGTTGAAATGATTTATTTATTTCTATTCTGTCATCCCCGCGTAGGCGGGGATCCAGTCTATAATCACAAATTTGAAATTGTAGCATGGATTCCCTCCTTCGAGGGAATGACAAAT
>CAYINK010000073.1:0-5791 GCA_964364765.1 uncultured Gammaproteobacteria bacterium | reverse complement strand
TTATGGTGTATTTTGGATGAAACATAGACACATTATAGACGAATATGAGACGAATATCAAGGAAGTTCTAAATGATAAGGGGAAAGCGGGGGATGCGGTCAAAAGCATCCAAGTTTTCAACAAATATTCCTTTTTTTGCCTTGTAATAAGCGGCGACCCCGATCATGGCGGCGTTATCTCCTGTTAAATAGGGATAAGGAGGAAATAAAATAGAGCCGTCATGTTTTCTGACAAGTTTTCTGAATTTATTTCGAAGATAGGTGTTGGCAATTACACCCCCGCCAACAATGATGTTTTTTATTCCTGCCTGTTTCATCGCATCCTCTGTTTTTTTGATGATGGTTTCAAATACTGCCTCTTGGAATGAGCTCGCGATTTCTTTTATTTTGCTTATTTTTTCCTCTTCCGGCATCTTTTTTAAGAAATAAAATAGCGACGTTTTCAAACCTGAAAAAGAAAATTGTAAGTCCTTGCTGTGAAGCATGGGGCGGGGAAAATGATACTCGTCAATATTATTAACTTCTTTGGCAAGACGCTCAATCACTGCTCCACCAGGATATCCAAACCCGAGCATGCGGGCCGCTTTGTCCAGAGCCTCTCCCGCCGCATCATCTATCTTCTCGCCAAGTATTTCATGGGTGAGGTGATCTTTCATGAGGACGATATCAGTATGGCTACCGGAAATAATGAGGGCAAGACACGGAAAAGAAAATTCCCCCTTTGGATTACCTTTACTATTCTGCACAAATGAAGAATAGATATGACCTTCCAAGTGATTCACGGGAATGATTTTTTTATGATATTTTATCGATAATTCTTTCGCTTTTTTCATACCCACCTCAAGCGCCATTGCCAATCCCGGACCTTGAGTAACAGCGATATAGTCTATGTGCTTGAATGCGTCACGTACAAAAAAATTTTCAGAAGCATGTGTTTGAGCAAGAATATTTTTCTTTGCTCCTTGATTTTCAAGGGAAGAAGAAAAATATTCGGTCCCATTACCACGGGATGCGAGTTTGCTTTTGAAATTTTTTTGGTAGTGACGCACGAATTTCCTCATTGTCTCTTGAACCACAAAATCTATTCTTTCTTCATGCGCCCGTTTGGCAAGTGAGGGGACAACGCCTCCCCATTTTTTATGGATGAGAACTTGCGAATAAATGACGGTTGATAATACTTTTCGACCTTCAGTTATAGCACACGCCGTCTCATCGCAAGATGTATCAATAGATAGGATTACCATATTTTTATCTCCCTTTCTGTTTCATTTATATATTTCATACCTATGTGAACCACTTCTCCCTTACTTTTTAATACATCATAAAATTCTCCCGCCTTTTCTCCCCATTCCATGAATAAAATATTTCCGGGTTTGATATATTCCTCAAGTCCAAGATATTTAAATTCGTTAGACTCTTCGATATTAAATAAATCACAGTGTACGAGCTGTTCAAGTCCCCACTTTTTTATTTTATATTCACACGAGATGACATAGGTGGGAGAAGTAATATTTTCAACATCAAACAGTCGCCCGGCGCCTTTCACAAATATTGTCTTCCCCACCCCCATATTTCCCTCAAGAATAAAAACCAACGGCTTATCTGATCTATTTTCAAGGTATTTTTTGATGATAAACTGAGCGATTCTTTCCGTTTCACCCGAACTCTTTGAAATGAACGTTTGAGAATCTTTTATATCAACGTCACCGTGTCTCATGATTTTAATTTCAGATGTGGTGAGGTCTATGACGGTAGAGGGTTTGTTCCGGGGCAGTTTCCCCCCGTCGACGATGAGATCAATCATGTCTTTTTTTGACTCAGGGAATTCATGAAGTAATGTTGTAACAGAATAATGTGCGGGTCGTCCGGATAGATTGGCGCTCGTTGCGGTGACAGGTTTTCCAAACGTCTTAACTAATTGGACAACCGAAGAAAAGTTGGGAATACGGACACCAAGTGTCCCCCGTTCTGATTCCAGTTGAGCTTCAGTTTTATGTTTTGAATCAAGGATGACGGTAAAGGGACCAGGAAGAAGTTTACTCAGTAATGAACTATTTTTTCCGGCAATTACATATTCTTCCAACATTTTTGCATCAGAAACAAAAATAGAAATTGGTTTGCCGAGGGGCCTGTTTTTAAAACCAATAAGTTTTGTCACCGCTTTTTTATTTGTTGAGTCCACAAGTGCTCCATATACGGTATCGGATGGAAATATGACAAGACCGCCTGATTGCAGGACTTTTATACTTTCATGAATTGCCGTCTCATCAAGCGGGATTGTTCTCATTATGTGTTGTCAATTCTACCAAAAATCTGCTAAAATGTTCCCATGATAAATAAAAAAAATGGTAAAGACGAAAAGAAAAATGATATTAAAAAAGTGGCTCAGTTTAAGTTAAACTTCGACTTAAAGAACATGTTTTTTATCTTCTTCATCGTTCTTTTTCTCTTCTTCGCATATCAGTCAATTTCAAAAGAGGTCAAACAAGCACTCCCCGAAAAGTCAATCACGACGGTGGTGCAGGAAATTAAAGATCAAAAAGTAAAAAAAGTGGAGATTGTTGATAATAAAATACTTATTTTTTACAAAGACGATACACTCGGAGTTACCTACAAAGAAGCAAGCGATAGCTTTTTAAAAACGGTGAGAGACGCGGGAGTCAATCCGGGAAATACGCAAATTGTGGTGAAAGACACTCAAGGATCCAATGGGATTGTGAACTTTTTGAGCAATATTATACCCACCATTCTCATGGTAGGTTTTTTTATTTTCTTATTCCGCCAGGCCCGCGGCGCACAGGACTCGGTTTTTTCATTCGGTCAGTCACGCGCAAAAAGATTTAATAAAGATTTACCGAAGACAACCTTTAAAGATGTGGCAGGAGTCGATGAGGCAAAAAAAGAACTAGAAGAAATTGTCGATTTCTTAAAAAATCCCGAAAAATATAAAAAACTGGGAGCGCGTACTCCAAAAGGTGTAATGCTCGTGGGACCGGCAGGATGCGGAAAAACACTTCTTGCCCGAGCGGTAGCTGGCGAGGCAGGCGTCCCCTTTTTCTCCATAGCAGGGTCTGAATTTATGGAGATGTTGGTTGGGATCGGGGCCGCACGGGTTCGAGACCTGTTTGCCACCGCGAAAAAAAGCTCCCCTTCCATCATATTCATAGATGAAATTGATGCAATCGGTCGTGCCCGGTCAGTTGGTGCTATGCCCTCCCACGATGAGCGGGAACAGACACTCAATCAGATTCTGGTCGAAATGGACGGTTTTACTTCAAATGAGCAGACGATAGTCATTGCCGCAACAAACAGGGGAGATCTACTTGACACCGCACTCCTTCGTCCCGGACGGTTTGATAGGCGTATCATTGTCGACTACCCCGACGTGGATGGTCGCATTGATATCATGAAAATTCATGCGGCAGGCAAACCCTTTACCAAGGAAGTTGATTGGGATAAAGTAGCCAAAAGAACGGTGGGATTTTCAGGGGCTGACTTGGAAAATATGTTGAATGAAGCCGCTATCTTTGCGGCTCGTCATGCAAAAGTTGATATAGACATGAGTGATATTGAAGAGGCGGCAACAAAAGTAAAAATGGGACCGGCCAAAAAGCGCATCCAGTCGGATATGGATAAAAAACTGACCGCCTATCATGAAGCAGGTCATGCAATTGTGAGTCACTTTCTTCCCCATACTGACCCGGTACATCGCATATCAATCATCTCCCGGGGCATGGCGCTTGGATACACCCTTATTCCTCCGGCCAAAGATAAATTGCACGAAACAAAGACGCATTTATTGGAAGAAATTGCCGTCATGATGGGGGGCCGGGCGGCTGAGCTGACTATCTTTAACGAAGTCACAACAGGAGCCTCAAATGATTTTGACCAGTCTACACGGATTGCAAAGGCTATGGTTGTTGAATATGGGATGAGTGAATTGGGTCCTATAAACTTCGGGCCCACCATGGATGTGACCGAGTGGGGAAAAACATATTATGAACAAAATACGGTTTCACAGGAAGTGTTGGGCAAAATTGACGGTGAAGTAAAAAAAATATTACAAACGGGATATGATAAGGCTGTCAGGATGATTAAAGAAAAAAAAGATATTCTGGATAAGGTTGCCCAGGAACTTTTGGTCAAAGAAAGCTTAGACCAGGAAGAATTTGAAAAAATAGTCGGCAAAAAAGAAGCGATTGAGACCCTTGCAATCCAAAGTTAATATAATGTATGGAAAAATTGCTTCTGGTAGACGGAAATGCCCTCATGCACCGGGCATATCATGCGCTACCTCCTTTTAAAACTTCAAAAGGCGTTCCCACCCATGTCTTGTATGGGTTTCTTTCCATGTTGTATAAGGCGGTTACTGATTTTCAACCTCAACATCTCCTCGTATGCTTTGATACTCCCGCCCCCACTTTCAGAAATAAATTGCTTGAGTCTTATCAGGCACAGCGCCCCAAGATTGATGATGATTTTATCGTGCAAATCCCTTTTGTAAAAGGTGCCCTCGACGCCGGACATGTAGTACACATGGAAAAGGATGGATATGAGGCGGATGATCTGATTGGCACGATAGCTTATCACTACAAGAATGAGGGCAGGCAGGTATTTATTTTATCAGGAGATAAGGACCTTCTTCAACTCGTAGGCGAAAATATTTATGTTATCTCTCCACAAATAGGTTTTGCAAAAACAAAACTGTACTCCCCCACCGAAGTTAAAGAAAAACTAGGAATTGAACCAAATCAAACCCCTGATTATAAAGCAATCGCAGGTGATCAATCAGACAACTATATTGGAGCCAAAGGAATTGGTCCAAAGACAACGGTTAAGCTTCTCACTCAGTATAAAACTCTTGATAATTTGTTGACGGGAATTGATTCGATGGAGGAGGGAAAAATAAAAACCATTTTACAAGAACATAAAAAAGATGTTGTTATTGCAAAAAAATTATCAACCATTGTAACCGATGTTCCTCTCGATTTTAATATTGATCAAACACATTTCTCCTGGTTTGATGATGGATTGCAAACATATCTCACCGGTTTTGAAATGTACTCCATGATAAAAAGGATTTTTGAAAGAAAACAAGGAGTTAAAGAAGTTATTGTTGAAGAAAAACCGGTGCAAAAACCGCAATTAAGTTTATTTTAATGATTATTACACCCGACCTCAAACAAAATATTTTTTATGCGCTTTTTTTTACCGTAACCCACAATGCACTTGCCTTGTTTTATTTTTGCGGCATTATCTTTGCGGTTTGCTTATCTCTTTACCGTCCTTCAAGAAAATCGGTCTTATTACTCCTCGGATTCAGCATACTTCTGTTCGGTTTTGAATACAACAAGCATATTCTCGAAGGCCTACGGGAACAAACGCTTAATGCTCTTATTACGATACAGGAACACAACAAGGTAAGAAGAATAATAAACATCATCACCCTCAAACTTCTCCCCTTCTTCCTCCCCGTGGTGGGCTGGGGTTTAGTGCTTATTTCGGGATCGTTATATCTCTTTAATCACAAACAAGGAAGTAGGGGTGTGAGGAAAGGAAGGGAAAGTAGTATATGAAAACATATTCTTATAAATCGGTTTGTGAGATATTAAAGATAAATAACCATAATTATCCTCTATCTCAAGATCAAATTAAAGAATATTTCAATTACTTCATAAACTATTTAAAAGTTAGCAATCCAATAGACTTATTAGTAACTCATCATACGCTTGGTCTTTGTCATGGACTATATATATTAATCCTTGGCAGAGCCCTGCATGATATTGACGCTA
>CAYINK010000072.1:0-5791 GCA_964364765.1 uncultured Gammaproteobacteria bacterium | reverse complement strand
TTTCCCTCCAAAGAACCAAAGTGCCGTTCTCGAAGACCATCATGCAAAGAAACAGATAAGTTTTTTTTATCTGCAATTATTTGAGCGGTTTTGTGCGCACGCTTCAATCGGGACGCGTAAACATGATGAAGAGTTATGGACTCAAAAATAAGAGAGAGAGCTTGTGCTTGTTGAATACCCCGTGGAGTCAAAGGCGGGTCAACTCCGAAAATATCACCTTGGACATTCCCCTCAGATTCGCCGTGACGGACAATATAGAGAGTAGTAATCATATTATTTTTTAAACACTTCCGCCAACATGCAACGGGCGCTTCCCCCTCCGACTTGTTCGAGGGTCGGAATTTCGGCAACGACTAATTCTCCATACTTGGAAAGTATTTCGCGGTTTTCTTTGGTAAACGCATCGTGCGCTGTCTTTGACATGACAATCAACGGTTTTCCATTTTTTGATACCAACTGTAAAACATTGCCACAGTATTGGTGTATTTGAGCAACCGATATTTTTACAATTTCTTTTCCAAAAGCTTTGAGTTTTTCTTCGACTGTCTTTCGCTCTCCTTCATCTGGAATTGATTCAAGACATACCACCGCAAACTCCTGCGCCATATTCATGGCGATGTTGGTGTGATACACGGGGAATTTACTGGAGTCTATAGCGTGGAAGAAAATTCCCTCATATCCCATCATGCGGCACCATGCGTCAAACTCCTGTTTATCAGTGCGAACTGATGCCATGGCAAAGGCAACTTTATTTTTTCGATCCAACACCATACTCCCCGTCCCCTCAAGGATATGTCCCTCCGATTCATGAGAAGTTATGTCAAAGAGTTTAGATACGGGAATTTTATTATCAATAAGTAATTTTTTCAATTCCTGAATTTGTCTTTCAAGTCTGCGATTCGGGGCCAGCATGGGATACACAATTAATACTCCCCCTACATGGTGTGAAAACCAGTTATTTGGATATACTGCGTCTGGAGTTATTACGTTTTTTCTACTGGGAAGGGTTAAGACATTTATTCCTTTTGAACGAAGCAAAGCAACCATATTTTCAAATTCCTGCAAAGCCCTTTTTTGAATTTCATGTGTCGAAATATCAAGTTTATGTTGAAAGTTATTTGATGCGGCTGTCTGGGGATTAAACCCAAACTGATCGGGTGAAATCATGACCACGGTATCGGTGAGTTGGAGTGAGGACATAAGTAGATATTATAACCTAAAAAAACCTGAGGCAGTTATTACCAAAAAAATACCGATTGAGTTCAGAAAAAAGGAGAGGAGGATGAATTGATATGTTTTTAACTTTGATATTCCCATAAGTCCAACTCCTAATTCATCTGGTAAAGGAGAGGCAATTATCAAAGCCCCTATCACTGGGAGTGACCAGCTAAAATATTTTGTGTGGATTAGGTGAGATATCCTCTCACCGCCAAAATAGTGGAAAATATGTGAGATTTCTTCGATAAGCCCTTTATTTCTAATGGTTTGAAAAATGAATACGTCACCTAATACCGCTCCAATTCCAGCGATTAAACCTATTTCCACGGGATGGAGCGATGAGGTTAGGATGAGGAGAAGCACCGTGCCAACGGATACTGTAAATGTTGATACAAAGAGAATACCCCCAATGAACGCACCTATATAGCCATAATTACCAAGGTGGGTCAACACATAACGGGCATATTGATTCTGTAAAAGAATCCATGCGATCAAAACGCTGACACCCATGTAGGTAATGTTTTTGTAGTGATATCTATGCCACTTTTTTTTCATGAGATCCATGTATCTAAGTATATCAGGAGCAAAAAAAACAGAGTAGTATTGACTTATGCATTTTATTCATTATACTTTTACTTGTACATATTCAGTATTAGATAAATATATATGAAACTGTTTTTTCTCTAAAGGAAGCACATATTTCTCAGGGTCGCTTCCGTCCACATAAAAAAATCTTATTACCTGATCAAAACGACCTTATGCTGGTCGTTTTTTTAATTACCAATTAATGTAAGATTTTATAACCTATGTTACCCGCATTTCTCATAACACTTCGTGAAGTTATTGAGGCGTCCTTGATAGTTGCCACCATTTTGGGTATTTTAGTTAAACTTAAACAAACAAAAGGAGTAAAGACGGTATGGTTGGCAACGGGAGCCGCAACTGTGCTCAGTATATTTCTCCTGGGGATAGGAAGTATTTTGGGATTTCGAGTACAAGAAATCTATGAAAAACATGAGCCTTATATCGAAGGAGTTTTGATGGTTATATCAGCAATATTCATCACCTGGGCAGTATTTTTCCTCCATAAATATTTTTCAAACTATAAAGAAAAATTATTTAACAAAATAAAAAAGACAGTTGAACAACAAGAACAAAAAGGATTATTTATCCTTGTCTTTACCGCGGTTTTCCGAGAAGGATTTGAGATTGTGCTCTTTCTTTCCACAATTTATTTTTCCTCAAACCCTCAACAGATCTTTACTGGTTTTGCGGGAGGGCTTTTGGGAGGTTTGTTTGTTTCATTTGCGCTGTTTGGTGTAACTCAGCGAGTATCGGTTTATCATGCGTTTAGGATAAGCAGTATATTGCTTATATTATTTGCGGCGGGTCTTTTGGCCCGAGGCGTGCATGAGTTTGCCGAAGTAGGTCTTTTGCCTGAAATAGGAAAGATGACGTTTGCATTCATTCCTCAGAAAGGGACATTTATTGCAGATATGTTGAAGGCAGTATTTGGCATCACTCAAAAAATGGATTTGATCCAATTATCTTTCTATGGAGTATACACTGCATTCATGGGTTGGTATGTTTTCCTGAGAAAATCATCTCAAGTAAGTCCAAAAATAGAAGTCTAATTACTATGGCAAAATCGTTTTTTCTCACCGGGGAGTAAATAGAATTTCTCCCCGAGCTCAAATTCCAATTCCAGAGGTTAGTGAAAGACTTCAACCGGTAGTTTCCGCGGATGTAGCTACTGCGGCAGGAATTATTGACACATTCGTCCATGGGAATAGTCTCCCAATACCCAACCTACCTTCACTTGCCCTTTCCAACCGGCAAGGGGAACCCTTATCAGATGGGATACCAAATATGCCCGTACACGATTGCACGGTGTGTGCCGCTGTTGCCACTTGCGCGTTGTTAAAGATGGGTACCAGCAGTGAACATAATCCTATTAAGGCGAGGATCGCCGCAATCCGTGAACTTACCCAAGCAAACCCCAATTTTATTCAACAATTTGATTCTCCAGAGCGTGAAGCTCTTATTAAAGAACACATGCAGGCATCTCGACAAATATCACCACTCCCTTCAATTCCAGAAGCGCACACAGACACACAGGCTCAGGAATCGAGTCCTCTTCCTATAGTTCATGAGCAAGAAGCAAGGGCTAAAAAAGCACCTACAGCCAAAAAAAAACCAAGATCAACCCGTCCACGAAATGTTTCCCCACAGACTGAGCGCATTCCAAAACAGATACGAAACAGTGAGGAGAAACAAAAAAAACATCATAAAGAAGTACCAATACCAGAATCAATTAATAAAACCAATATTAAACTATCTGATAAAAAATTAAAGAGCCACACACCAACAGAAACACCCATAAATATACCCCCCATTATCATATCAAGCGATATGCCAATGCCTGAGCCAGAGAAATTGAGAAAATCACCCATAGAATCAGTCCAAAATCAAATACGACAAAGCTCGTCACTTGGCGTCCTTTCAACAAGTGAGCATATTCCAATCGCGAATTCAACTACAAAAAATCTTAATCTTACTATGGTGATTAAACCACGAGATACTCATGTATTTAAAATCGAATCAAGACCAACTTCTGTAGGGATACAAAAGGTATTGATTAAAGAGAAATTAATTGAAAGTTCTCATAAACCTACTATGAGATCATCTATTCTCAAAGAGGAGAAAAATGTTTCCGATAATATAAGGATATATACTCACCCCAATAAAATACGTTCGATTCCTATTTATTCTTTTTTTCACGAAATAAAGATACCTATTATAAAAAATAAACAACAGAATAAGAAGGAGTCTGTAGTACACTCAAATACAAGTTCTGCAGATAAAATACCCCGTATTTTCCATTCAAGTCAAGTAAATGAGTCCATAAAAGGAACAATTATCTTTCCTCGTATTCCGATTGATAATCAAGTTCAATCAACTCGTTCGTGTAGACGGGGCCAATTGAATCGTTCAGCTCAAATATTGAGACCTGTTTTAAGTCCAGAATCTTCCCCAGTTTTTTTCCTGCCACCAAAAGAAAAAAAAGGAAGATCAGAGCAAAATAGAAAAATTGCTAAGCAGAGGAAAAACCCGATTAAGGAAATAATGTACTCTAAAGAAAAAATTGTCATAAGAAAATGGGAATCTCAGTTTGTATGTGAGTTGCGAGGAAATATCCAAGAGATAAAAAAGTATTTAAAAATTATGATTCCGCCTGATAGTGACTCCGTCTTTATTGCATATAAAATAGATCGGCAAACTTCCTTGACAAAAGAAAAAAGAAAAAGTAAATTCCATATCTATAAAATTGAAACGAAGACATTGCAAAAGATAAAAAATTACTTACAGGAACTGCACATAATTTTGCAGTCAAAACAAATATATAAACTTATCTTTCATGAAATTGCAAAATCACAAAAAATTAATTTAACTGAAAAAGTTGCGACTGAAGAACTGTCACCAAATCAAAACAGTCAAATTGTTCTTAATGCCAATCTCATTATCTGGTATCTTTTACACATTCTTCGATTAACGAATGTAATGATATTTTGTTAATAGCGATGTAAATGTTATACTGAAATTAATGAAAGTATTTCAACTGTTTGGGAAACAAGACCTCCGTCTTGTTGAGTTACCTGAACCGGAAATCGAAGTTTAGTACTTATTTTTCCAGATCCAGTATTTCGTCTATTCTCACTTGTGCAACAAAGTCGGGGACGTGGGAGACGAGAATCATCATACCCTGATAGGCACTTAATGCCTCAGCTAAGCGGGGAAGATGACGGAAGTTGATGTGATTGGTCGGCTCATCGAGGATGAGAAGGCCCGGCCGTTGCAATACTAATTGGGCAAATGACACGAGGCCCTTTTGCCCCTCGGAAAGAGAGCCGATTTGAGAATGGATATGTTCATGAGTGATAAGAAACCCTGATGCGACTGAGCGAATATGTTGTTCATTTATTATTCCTTCAGACTCTTTAACTGCCTTGATAAAAGATTTATACACCGTGTCACTAAAATCAAGTGTTGAAAAATCTTGACGATAGTAGCCAATCCGAATTCCTGGGGAAAGAGTAACTCCTTGTGCCGTACCACGCGCAAGAGATTCAAGGAGATTACTTTTTCCGATTCCATTAGGTCCTTTGATCAGGAGGTGTTTATTTTTTACTAAAAAAATACGTGCCGTTTTTGTAATTTCTTTATGATCGTGCATGATGGTGAAAGATGATATTTTCATGTCTTCATTCACTAAACCTTCTTGTGTAGGGATAATAAAAGGACGGATCGTCTTATCTTCACGGCGCACCGCAACCTTTTCACTTTCCATCTTTTCCGCTTTTTCCCTCATCTTTTTCGCAACCAACCGCATCTTTCCTCCTTTATTTGCAAAGAAGTTTGACCGGTCTTTATTCTCCTGAATCCCCCGCTCCATTTGGGCATTTTGCCGTTGCTCCCGCTCGATACGGACCGCAATTTGCTCAATCACATCGTTATAGTCACCGGTATACTGTTCAATCTTTTTTGTAAAATTATCCAAGTATAAAACTCCTTC
>CAYINK010000071.1:0-5852 GCA_964364765.1 uncultured Gammaproteobacteria bacterium | reverse complement strand
AAAATTTAGATTAACAATATGGGGCAAACCATAACCGAAAAAATATTTTCCAAACATGTGGGGAAAAAAGTCTACGCGGGAGACTTTGTTATTGCAAAACTCGATCTTGTTATGGCGCATGATACAACCTGCGCGTGGGCAATAGATCCTTTTTATGAAATCGCTCAAAAAGTTTGGGATAAAAAGAAAATTTTTATACCCTTTGATCACGCATTTCCCGCCCCTAACGTACCAATGGCCAAATTACAGGCAAAAATTAGGGCGTTTGCAAATGAGCAAGGTATTCCCATTACAACCGATGGTGTTTGTCACCAAATCATGTCCGAGCGGTTTATTAATCCGGGAAATTTGATTCTTGGCGCTGATTCGCATTCACCCACAGGCGGAGGACTTGGGGCTTTGACTATTGGAGTGGGTTCAACGGACGCGGCAATTGCTATGGCCACCGGCACCTGTTGGTTTAGAGTTCCACAAACAATAAGAGTTGAGATATCAGGAAAGTTAAAAAAAGGAGTCTATGCAAAAGATGTTATACTGTCCATAGCTAAACAGTTTGGGCCGGAGGGTGGAAACTATCGTGTATTGGAATATGTAGGGCCAACGGTTGAAAATTTTAACGTATCATCACGCCTCACTTTGACAAACATGTCAGCCGAAATGGGAGCAAAAGCCGCTATAGTGGCTCCTGACAAACAAACAGATATATATTTAAAAGAAAATAACAGATCGTATGCATTTAATAAAGATTTGAAAAGCGATAGTAACGCACAATATGAAAAAATTATTCATATAAACGTTTCAAATCTTTCTCCACAAATTGCCCAGCCCCCCGATATTGATAATGTTGAGGAAGTACAACAACTTGAAAAAAAGAAAATAAAAGTTGATCAAGTATTTATCGGATCATGTACCAATTGTCGAATAGAAGATCTCGACGTTGTTTATTCTCTGTGGCAAAAACATGATCTTAATCCGCAGGTGCGTACGATAATTACCCCCGCATCAAAACGTGTATATTTACAGGCTTTAGCAAAAGGATATATTGAGTTTTTTACAAAAAAAAACGCAACCATCCTTAATCCTGGGTGTGGACCTTGCCTCGGAAGACATGGTGGCGTATTGTACGATAATGAAGTCTGTGTCTCAACCAGCAACCGTAATTTTACCGGAAGAATGGGAAGTCCAAAAGCTCTCATATATTTAGCTAGCCCCGCGACCGCCGCGGCGTCGGCAATTACCGGCTATATTACCGACCCAAGAAAGTTTTTAAATTAATGACCAATATGAACTGGATTTTTGAAAATAATATAAATACGGACCTTATTACTCCCGGCAGATATAACATTACGACTGACCCTCATGAATTGGCAAAAATAACTTTTATTGAATATCAACCGGAATTCGCAAAGAATGTCAAGAAAGGTGATTTGATCATAGCCGGAAATAATTTTGGCTGTGGATCATCTCGCGAAACCGCGGTCACGGCACTCAAAACATGTGGTATCAAAGCTATTATTGCCAAATCTTTTGCCCGTATTTTTTATCGGAACTGTATTAACGCGGGACTTTATGCTATTACCGCTAATACTGACACTATAAGTAAAAACGATGAAATAACTGTTGATGTCAAGAAAAAAATAATCATAAACAAAACAAAAAAAATCTCAATTCCCGCAGAGATTTCTCCTTTGATGGAAAAAATTCACAACTATGGAGGAATGATTCCTTATCTAAAAAAAATGGGGTTGAAGGAGTTTAAAAAAATAATTACATGAAAAAATATAACATCGCGGTCATAGGAGGAGATGGTATTGGTCCTGAAGTTATTGGGGAGACGATCATCTTATTAAAAGCAACAGAGCTAGAATTTAAATTCTCATACGCGGAGGGTGGGTATGAGGCGTATAAAAAATATAAAACACCACTTCCTACCGAAACGATATCAACCTGTAAAAAATGTGATGCGATATTATTTGGAGCGGTGACAACTCCTCCTCATATAGAAAAATATAAAAGCCCCATAATCTCCCTCAGAAAATTGTTTGATTTATATGCCAACGTCAGGCCGTTTGTTTCACTCCCTATTCCATCCCAAAGGCAAGATATTAATATTATTTTATTTAGGGAAAATACTGAAGATTTATATATGGGGGAGGAATATAAAATCCCCGGGGGAGCCGTAGCAAAACGGATCATTACCAAAAAAGCGAGTAAACGGATTATTCAAACCGCCTTTGAGACCGCGGTGAAAAAAAATCGGAAGAAAGTGACTGTGGTCCATAAAGCCAACGTATTGAGACTTACTGATGGGTTATTTCTTAAAATAGCACAGTCTCTTTCCAAAAAATATCCAGGGATTATATATGAGGAAATGTTAGTTGATTCTTGCGCGATGCAACTTATAAAAAAACCTGAATCGTTTGATGTTATAGTAACTACCAATATGTTTGGTGATATTCTCTCCGATGAAATTGCAGGATTAACCGGAGGATTAGGAGTTGCCGCGTCGGCTAATATAGGGAGAACTCAAGCGCTTTTTGAACCGGTCCATGGATCGGCACCAAAATACGCAGGAAAAAATATCGCTAATCCATTAGCCAGTTTTTTATCCGCATGCCTTATGTTGGAATATTTAGGAGAGATGCGGACGGCGGTAAAAATAAGAAAAGCTATTGACTCAACACTTCGAAATAAATACATGACCAAAGATTTGGGAGGAACCGCGTCAATGACAGACTTTACAAAGAAAGTTATTAGCTATTACAATTACCCATGAAAATTTTAAAGGTTGGCGGAGGATCATCAATAAATTGGGATTATATCGGTGAAGACGTGGCAAAATTTTTAAAAAAAGAACAACTTATCATTGTGCATGGCGCGGGGAGTATCCGGGATAAAATTGCAACCCAACTCAATACCCCTTCAAGAACTATTATTTCCCCTTCGGGGTTCCCGAGCACCTATACAGACAAAAAAGCCATGGAAGTATTTCTTATGGTGTATCCCGGTTTGGTAAATAAACAAATTGTTGCAAAACTGCAGTCCTATGGAGTAAACGCCGTTGGTTTATCCGGTGTGGATGGGAGACTTTGGCAGGCTAAACGAAAAAAAGAAATCCTGTCTCAGGAGGGGACGAAAATAAAAGTAATAAAGGACAGCTTTACGGGAAGAGTGGAAAAAATTAATAGCGGTTTATTGCATCTGTTGCTTAATGCACAATATACCCCTGTCCTTTGTCCTCCTGCAATAAGCGAAGAGCATGAGATTGTGAATACTGATAATGACACGGCAACTGCAGTCTTGGCAAAAGAAATGAAGTGCAGAGAAATAATTATGCTTTTTGAGGCACCGGGATTATTAAAAAACCATAAAGATGAATCAACTCTCGTCAAACACATTCCCAAAGAAAAAATTGATGACTATTTAACGTATGCACAAGGGAAGATGAAGAAAAAATTGCTTGGCGCAAAAAATTCGTTTGCAACAGGGGTAACAAAAATATATTGGGGAGACGGAAGAGTTCTCCATCCTTTAACAAATTTGCTGAAAGGAAAGGGAACCATTATCAGTTAATTTATTTATGAAAGACTATAACTATCTTCAACAAAAATGGATGGCGAACACGTATCCCAATCGAAATATTGTTTTAGAAAAAGGAAAAGGGGTATATTTGTTTGATCAAAATGGCAAAAAATACATAGACTGCATGAGTAATTATGGAGTAAATATCTTTGGATACGGACACTCCGCAATCCATAAGGCACTGATATCTCAACTTTCTCAGCTTGTCACCCTTCACGGTAGTTTTGCCAATAAAGAGCGGGCGATCGCAAGCCAGATGATAGTTGAAAAGTGTGGTGGAACATATTCCCAGGTATATTGGTCCAACTCAGGGGCAGAAGCCATCGAGGCGGCCCTGAAATTTGCTGTACTCACAACCGGAAAAACCAAATTCATCGCATGCTCTCATGCCTATCATGGTAAAACTCTTGGGGCGCTTTCTGCAACGGATGGGGATAAATACCGAAAAGCTTTTTTTCCACTTTTGTGGGACTTTGTTCATATTAAGTATGATGATATACAGGCATTGGAGAATACAATCGATGAAAAGACTGCGGGAGTTATCATCGAGCCGATTCAAGGAGAGGGCGGATTAATCCCTCCCTCAAAAGGCTATTTAAAAAAGATTCAAGAGCTTTGTAAAAAACACAACACTCTTCTCATCTTGGATGAGATTCAAAGCGGCACGGGCAGGACAGGATATTTTTTGGCAAGCCATGAGGAAAAAGTTGTAGCGGACATCGTGTGTTTAGGAAAGGGATTAGCGGGGGGGGTTCCGGTTGGCGCAACCATTTTTACTCAGGCAGTTGCGAACAAAATTCCAAAAAATATTCATACCTCCACATTCGGAGGAAATCCACTTGCATGCGCTGGAGTAATCGCGACTTTGGAAAAACTTAGTCAACCGATGCTACATAAGATACGGCAAATAGGAGCGTATTTTATAGAACAATTAAAAGAGGTTGAATCACCCCTCATTACTGAAGTTCGAGGAAAAGGACTCATGATTGGGGTGGAGGTGAAAGATAAGCGAAATGAAATTTTAAAAAAAATGCAAGGTGAGGGAGTGCTTGTAATTCCGGCCGGGGAAACCGTCGTGCGTTTTCTTCCTCCTTACACCATCACTAAAAAACAAATTGACGCGGTAATCAAAATATTTAAGAAAGTAGTTAACGATTTGAAATAAGTTATGTGTAGATTTCTTTTGTTTAAATCACGGCAACCCGAAAATCCTCAAAAAATAGTCCAAGCCTTCAGCAGGATGGCTCAAAAAAGCAAAGCCTTTGACGGAGATTGGCAGGGAGATGGGTGGGGAATATCATGGTTGGAAGATAATATTTGGAAATCATACAAGTCGGTTCAACCTATATGGGAAGATAGCGCGAGAGACACATTGTTATTTTCATCAAAAATATTTCTTATCCATGCAAGAAGTGCTTCATTTCCCCAGCATAAAAATAATAAAGAATATAATCAGCCATTTATTAATGCAAAAGAAGCCTTTGTATTTAATGGATTAATAAAAGGCGTATCTCTCCATTTACCCGGAATAGTTGGATCACAGAAAATCTGGTCACTCTTACAGAAAAAATTATTGATTACGTCTCCTGAGAAAGCACTAAAAGAGACTCTGAGAATTATTACTAAAAATAGCAAAACGGTTCAAGCGCTGAATATGGGGATTGCGGATAAAGATAATATATATGCTTTGTGTTACTATTCAATACACACAAATTATTATTCCTTACACTATTCAAAAACAGATGAGAGTAGTATTATTTCTTCAGAACCCATTGATGGGTTTCATTTCCGCACCCTATCAAAAAACGATGTGATAAAGCTCTAGGAGTTCTTTTCCTCCGCGAAGATGAAGATCACAGCCTACAGAAGAATGGCGATGACCAGCATCGACTCAATGAATTCGCGGAATGAAATAAGGACAGTCGAAAACATAAACTGATACTAAATAAGTAATGTATATATTATAACAAGAAGTTAGTTGAGCTCGTTTTATGTTTTAATGTTGTTTACTACGTTAGTAGGTCTTCCTTCGGACATTGCCTTAACATTATCAATTAATATTTCAAGTTGTCTGAACAGTGACTCTTTTGTGTACCATCCAAATCCTTGTATCCCTATGGCGTCTTCAAGTCCAACGAGAGGACCGTGTTCAAGATCTTCCGCTTCATACGCATATCCATATACTTTTCCGGATTTTATGGCGTCTGCCATAGCCTGTTCATCAACTATTTCGCGATTTGCAGTATTTACTACAATTACCCCATTTTTTA
>CAYINK010000070.1:0-5852 GCA_964364765.1 uncultured Gammaproteobacteria bacterium | reverse complement strand
CTACGGGCTTTCTCTTCTTGATAAAGAAAAAGATACCATTTATAAAATAGCATCATATTCACGTAGTTAAACGGTGACCTATGGAACAAACATTTTCTTCTTGGAATGTGGTAATACTGTTTAATGAAGTGTTAACCGAAGAATTAATTAAGCTAAATATGTTTGTCACTGCAAAAATTCCTTCTAAAATTGTATTGAATAAAACTGATGCATTACCCCATATGACGATATATACCACGAATTATCCAGTAAAGAATTTACCAAAAATAAAAAAAGAACTGGCATTAGTAGTAAGAAAATTCCACCCAATTCTTCTACAACTTTCATCTAAGGTTATCGATATGAATACTGTTTTTATTAATGCCGATTCAGATGTTATATTACAACAATTACATACACAGATCGTCAATGTACTAAACCCTTTAAGAGATGGACTTTATGATAAAAAAGAATTAGAACTTATTGGAAATAACGAAAAAAGAAAAAGAAGCCTTTTGACATATGGTATGTGGGCGGCTAAAGAGTTATACATCCCTCATATCTCAATAGCTAGACCATTTGATGCATCTCTATGTAAACAAGCGCTTGATCAGCTTCCGAAAAAGATAGATTATCTAACTAAGATTGAATGTATTGCTTTGGTGGAAAGAGGACATGATGGTACCTGCAAAAAAATCATCGAAACTTACTCTTTAGGGGTCTGAATGTTTTCTTTACTTTGTTTATTAAACTTCTATTACTTGCTATTACATTGTCAAATGAAAAAGGAGAAAAATTGCCGCTAAGTGACTCAATATACCCTCCCGCTTCTTCTACAATCAACTTTCCCGCAGCTATGTCCCACGGTTTTAATCCTGCTTCATAATAGAGAGATAGTCTTCCGCAAGCAACGTAACTTAATTCAAGGGCGGCAGTACCTAGATTAACTACGCGCGCTCCTTGAATATGGAGAGCCTCACCTAATGGATACGTTTTAATAAAGTCTTCATGTTTGTAAGGACAACCTATGTTAACTAAGGATCCTGAAAAGTTCTTCGCACGTCGAACTCGAATTCTATTTCCGTTCAAAAAGGCACCTTTATTTCTTTGAGCCCAAAATAACTCTCTTCTAAACGGATCATATACCGATCCACATTGTGTCAGGCCGTTTTCGATATATGCCACTGATATGGCAATTAAAGGAAGTTTAAAAGTAAAATTGGTTGTTCCGTCTAAAGGATCGATAACCCACAAATGTGGTTCTTTTTCCGGATTCTTAAGAACATTGTTAGTCTCTTCAGTTAATACCTTATATCCAGGGTCACTTAAAATATGATGCATGTTGTAGGCTTGATGAATGGCGTTTGTCAAATATTTTTCAGATGCAAGGTCAGCTTCGGTGATCCAATTACCTCCTCCTTCTTTTTTGCCTTTTATACGACGAGATTCATATAGCACCCGTTCTCCTGCTTCCCGTGTGATCGCAATGAGAAAATCAATCATTGGGACATTTTAACATAAGGATATTCAAGTTTAAAGCATGAAATAAAATGTAAATAAACTTTTGAAATTTCCGATTTTTCCACATTTGAATTTTCCGATCGTTGATTAAAATCTTAACAAGAAGGACAAGTGTTTTTATCCTTCTTGTCAATACTAAAGGCTCAATTATTTAAACCGTAATTTACTCATATGGAATATTTTGTCCATGCTTTGAAAGTAAAGGATATTGCCTACAATCTTTATCCAGATCCGGCACTTCATGTATCCGGGCGGGACTTTGTACCAAACACCATAAAGAGAAATGGTGTTGAATACGGTAACTCGTCTTCTTTCCCAGACGGTTAACATATCATCTAATTCCTCTTTACTTGGTTTCCGTTTTGATGAGTACCACCGGCTCGCATGAGTAACATTGCCAAAGTATTCACTTTTGTACTCATAGTTGTACCAGTGGAGCCAAATCTTCCATTTTTCATTCACTTCTTCCTTACTTTCGGCGCTTAGTACCGACGGGACAAAATCAGACTGAACAAATTTCCAAAATCGTTCGATCTTTCCTTTGGTCTGAGCGCGTTTTGCAAAGATAAGACTGATACCAAGCTTTACTGCATAGTATTCGTAATCAGCTTCACCGATTTTACTCCGTGCTTTGTATTGACTCCCTCTGTCCTGAAGCATCTTGTCCGGAATTCCCGCTAAGAGTAACGAGTAATACCAAACGATAAACACATGGGCTTTATGTTGGCTGCCGAACCATTCTCCTGCTGGGACAAATCGTGAATGATCATCTAAGGTTGCAATCAAATACAAATCACCAATACGGGGGAACAGAATTTTTTCCCATAATGTCCGTCTGCCACATTTCGTTAGGATGCGCTGCTTCAAACGTATGAATGGGTTTTACTCGCTCAATATTTACTTTTGCCAGTCCAGCAATCTTTAGTATTCGTCTTACTGTTTCTTTATGGATCGTTAATTTCAGATTATCTTTAATGTTTCTTGCCGATCTCCAACGGTCTTTATCTTTTAACGAAACAATGGCCTGTTTATCCGTGTCTGTCAGTTTTCTATTGTTTCCTCCCCGGCGATCTTTTAATCCGTCAACTCCGTTCTGTAGAAACTGTACTCGATAATTGAAAAACGTTCGCGGATCACACTGTAATAGTACACAGCCTTTTTTGATTGAAATCTCACGCCGTAAATATTTTGAGACAACGTCAAGTTTTCGTTCTACAGGATTATTCACTTACATCACCTCCTATCATGGAGAAGAGTGTAACGAATATTTTTAATCGGAAAATTCAAATGTTAAAGTGCTCGGAAAATTGAAATGTTGTTTTACAATACTCCCGCAACTAAACTTCGCTTGACTTTTGTCTCAAATAAATTAAAATGAAAATCTAATGTCAAGTTTATTGTCAAACAACTCAGTTATGATGATGCCTCAGCCCTTACGGCGGAGGTAGCTTGATGTAAATAAATCAATACACCCGCCGGGAAGGGCGGGTTTTTTTGTGGGTTATAAATTTACAAAATTATATGTCAGAAATAAAATATTATACGCCTGGAAAATTAGACCCAAGAAGAACGGTAGGAAGTGTCAGATACCCTGACTTAAAGACAACATTCGATTTTACCGATGGTGACCCCTGGTTCCGCTTACTTGCAGCTTACAATGAAGGACACTCGGAGCAATTTGCAGGAAGAAAATATCTTGAATTTGGAATAGGAGGTGGATTACAGGCAGTTGCGGCAATGAAAGGACTTGAGAAAAGACCGGAATTATCTCCGATCATAGATATTACTGGAATTGATATTGATCCTTGGAGATTAGATATAGCTGCAGAAAATTTTAAAAAATTTTCAATTCCTTCTATTTTATATCAAGGAGATGCTGTACGGTGGATTGAAGAGAAAGAAGAAAAAATTGAAAATACTTCGATTATCATGTGTCTTCCGCAAGCTCCATTGCCAAAAAAAACTCAAGTAGGTCAAGTGATTGGATACGACAGTCCAGCTGATACATATCATGAAGAATTATTGCCAGAATTTGCACAAAAATATAATCGATGGGGACTTGGGTTAAATGCGGCAGTGCTTGGCACATTGGTCAATCACGTTGGCAATTATACTGACGTATCAGCTGTATTTTCAGGAAGAGTTCCAGAAAACGTAATAAGAGATATGATTAATGAGTTAGGATGGAAAGTTGTTGAAGTTGTTCAAACTCCGGAACCAATACAACAAGATCCTGATACTGATATTGCATTCGTATCTGAATATGCAAATACAACCTATGAAGATTTATTTTATGAAAAAAATGGTGAAAAATTTAACCCAATCTCGGCAAATGAAGCGGAGAGAAGATTGCAGTTGGCAAACAAAAAGAGGGATAATTTTAATGTTTACCATCATGTTGCAGTTTGGCACTTAGAAACAAAATAAATTAAAATATTAACTACAAAAACTTATGATAAATAAATATAAAAAAATTAACACATTAAAAAAAAGATTACAGAATAGGGAAATTATTCTCATGAATGGGGCAACTGGAACTGAGATACTAAACAGGGGGTTCAAAACCACACTTCCCTTGTGGTCTGCTGAAATATTATTAACCAATCCCGAGGTTGTCCAGCAAATTCATTCAGATTATATTCATGCAGGCGCAGAAATAATCATCACTAATACTTTTAGAACGACGCAGAGAACGTTCGCAAAAAAAGGGTTATCATCAAATAAAGCGAAAGAAACCACACTTCTTGCATGTCAACTTGTCAAAAATGCCATCAAAAGTACTAAACCTAAACAAATGGTATATGTTGCCGGTAATGTTGCTCCACTTGAAGACTGCTACTCACCCGCATTAACCCCAAGCAAAAAGGAACTAGATAGAGAAATCTATACATATATGGAAAATCTTAAGCAGGGTGGGGTTGATTTTATACTAATTGAGACTCAAATTACCCTAAAGGAGATACACTCTGCATTTGAAGCGGCAAAGAGGTTACAAATTCCTGTTGCGCTCACCGTTTGTATTAATGATAAATTACAACTCTTAAGCAGTGAATCGTTAGAAGATACCGTAAAGCTTTCTGAAAAATATAATCCATTATTTATCGGTGCAAATTGTATCAGTACAACTCTTGAAACAAGGGCGGTCAGAAAACTAAACAAATTAACGAAAATTCCCCTATCAGCCCATGCACAAGGAGATGGAAAACCTGAAGATGATCAAGGATGGGAATTTACTAAGGAAAACAGTATTGAAATGTATCTAAATGAGGTAAAACAGTGGATAAAAGATGGTGCTCAAATTATCGGCGGATGTTGCGGTACAACTCCAAAATACATCAAGTCAATCAAAGCCATGTTGAAGTAAAGATTCGACGAGTTAACAAAATAAAACAAAATAAAATTACTGCTTGACAATTAGCCACCCAGGCTATAAAATGGAATGTGCTTCAACTTGTAAGCGCTTTCTTTTTTGTTCTTTGAAAATCAGTTGATTAGTTTTTGAGCAGCAATGATTTTTTTAGTTCGGTAAACGGGTTAGGACCCCTCGCCGTTGGCGGGGGGACCTTAAATTTTTTTAAGAGTTTGATCCTGGCTCAGGATGAATGCTAGCGGCGTGCTTGAGATATGCAAGTCGAGCGCCCCCGACGCAAGTCGGGGAGCGGCGGACGGCTGAGTAATATACAGGAACCTGCCCCTAGGTAGAGGATAGTCCAGCGAAAGTTGGAGTAATACTTTATGGTCCCCGCCTCTGGCGGGGTAAAGGACATAACTGTCCGCCAAGGGATGGGCCTGTATCCTATCAGGTAGTTGGTAAGGTAATGGCTTACCAAGCCTATGACGGGTAGCTGATCTTAGAGGATGATCAGCCAGAGGGGGACTGAGACACGGCCCCCACTCCTACGGGAGGCAGCAATCAGGAATAGTCGGCAATGGACGAAAGTCTGACCGCGCGACGCCGCGTGTAGGATTAAGCTTTTCGGAGTGTAAACTACTGTGGCAGGGGAAGAAGACCTCCGATTCGGAGGTTTGACGGTACCCTGCTAGAAAGGAGCCGCTAACTGCGTGCCAGAAGCGTCGGTAATACGTGGGCTCCAAGCATTATCCGGTTTTATTGGGCGTAAAGGGTCGTGTAGGCGGTTTGATAAGTTATCTTTGAAATTCCAATGCTCAACATTGAAATTGGGGATAATACTGTTAAACTAGAGTTTTCTTTAGGGGGATTGGAACTCAAGGAGGAGTAGTGAAATGCGTTGATACCTTGGGGAACACCGATGGCGAAGGCAAGTCCCTGGGAGAAAACTGACGCTGAGACACGAAAGCTAGGGGAGCGAAGCAGATTAGAGACCTGCGTA
>CAYINK010000069.1:0-5885 GCA_964364765.1 uncultured Gammaproteobacteria bacterium | reverse complement strand
TCCGCGATGTCCTACCGATTATATTGCAAAAGGTGGTTTAATTTATAAGGCAAAAATATTAAGAGGTGGTAGAGTCGGGAACTAATAAGCCGAATTTGTTCGCAGATTTACGAATTCGTATTTGATAGGTTTAGTTTTTATCATTATAATTAAGGGTCCTGAAATACCTTTTTATGCCTCGGTATCAGGCATCGGATCAGGAAGGATAGGCCGAAAATTGTCCTCTATAGACACTTCGCAAAGTATAGGTCCATCTGTTTTCAAAGTCTCATTAATTTTATAAAAATCCTTACGAGTATTTATGAGACAATAGGGAATATCAAAAGCTGAGCATATCTTCTTAAAACTAGGGTATGAGTATCCATGTTTTAAATCTGATGCTACATACCGGCCACCCAATTTTTTATCTTGAAATTCCTGAATCGTTACATAACCATTATTGTTCAGTAAAAATATTTTAACATCGATTGAATTTGAGGAAATCGTTTGGAGCTCTTGTAAATTCACTTGAATTCCTCCATCCCCAATAATACAGATGACCTCCTTATCTGGATTTCCTAATTTTACCCCCATGGAAGCAGGTAAAGAATAGCCCATTGGAGAATTTGCCCAAGATGAGAAAATCCGTTGATGTTCTTTTAGACGGATACTTTGAACTGTGGCAACGACATTTTGTCCAACATCTGGTATCACAACAGATTCATCAGACATACATTCAGAAAGATAATCAATGAATTCATATGGATTTACCAACCTTCCTACCCCTTTTAATTTCTTCCATTTCATTTTTGCCTTAGTAGCCTCAAGATTCCATTCTTCATTTGTTTCATATTGTAAACCTTTAAGTTGCGTTAAAAAATATTTTATATCTGCTAGTACTGCCAAATCTAATTTTTTTTGTCCATCTTTTAACTCACCAGAATCAATATTGACAGATATAACTTTGGCTTTACTTGCAAATCTGTCAGGATTACCACCAACCATTTTTTTTGTAAATCTTGATCCTAATGAAATAATAAGATCGGCTTTTTGAGAGAGTTGATTTGCCCCTGCGTGTCCATATTGTCCCAAAATTCCAATATGGCTCAGATGATTATGAGGAAGGGTGTCTAATCCTGCAAAAGAAAACACCACTGGAATTTTTGTTTTATCAACAAATTCTCGAAATTCTTTTACAGCTCCAGCATGCCTAATACCTCCTCCAGCAATAATTAATGGGTGTATTGACCTTCGAATCATTGAGATTGATCTGTTGAATAAATCTGCACTTTCAGGAAAAGAAATAGATTTAGCATGAAATCTTTTAAGATTAGATAAATCAATATTTGCTTCTTGGACATCCATCGGCAAATCAATCAATACAGGGCCTGGTCTACCTTGTGTTGCGTAATGCACTGCCTTTTCCATCTCATAACGTATATTGTTACAATTAGTTATTTGCGTAGCATATTTTGTAATCGGTTTAACCAATTTTATAATATCGATTTCCTGAAAACCTCTCTGCAATATAGTCAATTTCCCTTTCAATTCTGTACTTCTGACTTGCCCAACAATGTAAAGAGTAGGAATACAATCATACCAAGCTCCCGCAATACCTGTGATGAGATTTGTCCCACCTGGGCCACTTGTGCCTATGGCAACGCCTATCTTTCCTGTTGTCCTAGAATATGCTTCTGCTGCCATAGCGGCGGCTTGCTCATGATTAACACACACATATTTAATTTTTTCACTATAATGACGAAAAGAATCAATCAACCTTGCAATAGCACTACCCGTCATCACGAATGCAACATCTGTTTTCTGTTTACAGATAAAACCTACAATATAATCACTCAAGTTCATAATAGTATTTTATCATACTGGCACTATGGCACTAGCAATAGCATCTCCTTTAGAAAAAAGGTCTAATTGTGCAAGATTTATTGAAGTGAGTTGTTCTATGCGTTCACGTGTCATTGAATTTGAAGCGGAAAAAAACAAAAAGTGAAGTGTTCCTAAACAGGCAATTGCCATAATCCTGACAATATCCTCTGTATTTACTTTGCCTTCAAAATTAGATTGATACCACTTTAAGAATAATTTCGTAGCCTCAATATTGATCACTGGAGTTGGCTGTGAACCGATCTGCTGTAGGCTAAAACACTCTTTTATTATCCATGCGATATCATATAATTGATTTCCATAAGTTATGTCATCAAAGTCTATAATTGTGCTAATCTCAGAGGCATTTACTACAAAATTCCTTATGCGAAGATCTGTATGTACTAAGGAAGATCCTTCAGTCAGATTGATTAATGAGTGATAAGGTTTCATATCCAACCCTAAAGATTCTAAGTCTAAGTAATATTTTCTTAGTCTTGTTGGAAGAGATTCTCTGGTTGCCTTTGGGGCATCAATATTAGAAAGACTTCTTTGTAGGATAGCACACTTCTTACCAAGGCTTTCAATAAAGTGTGTGTCTGGGTTATGACGATCCCATGTGTTATAAAAATCCTCTCCTTTTACAAATCTAAAAAGAGTATTAATATGTCCATTTCTAATTACGAATGGAGAACCATCCGGTGTTTCAATAATATCAACAACAAAATCACCCGCTGGAGTTTGCTTCAGTTTTTTTAAAACATCGGCTTCAAAAACAACTTCCTCCTTTGTTCTGGCGGCATGAGAAACCCGAAGAACATACTCTCCTGCAGTTGTATTAATATAGACATTTTTATTTGTGTATCCTCCACTTAGATTGCTAGCAGATATTAGCTTTCCTAAAGCATAGTCATGAATTGGATGGCCCAATTCAGGAGTTCGCATTTCTTTAAACATTTTGACGCTCAATAAGTTCAATACTGATATTATCTGGCCCTCTTACAAAAGCCACCTTTACTCCTTTTCTTATTTCCCAAGAGTCATGGAAACACTCGATTTTCTGTTTCTTAAGCTCTTGCAATGAGAGAGAAATATCATTAACGAGCAATGCAAAATGCCAAAATCCATATAGATTTTCGCTCACACTATCCTCAAACTTTTCGCCTGCACCGCGACCAGAAACAAGTATGGAAGTACCATTGAGATCAAAGGTGTAGGATGGTGCCCCTAGTAATTCACGTTCTTTAATCAACCTAGCCCCGAGTATCTCTAACCAAAATTTTTTCGTAAACTCAATATCCTTACTTCGAAAGTGAATGTGATCAAATTTATATTCAGTCATAGTGTATTAATCTAATCAGAATAGCTACTGTACTTTTGTTGTTATTTTTTTCACTCTTTGAACAAATTCTATAGTGCGATCATAATCAATCGATGACTTACGATTCTTTTGATCACTACATATCGCACCACGAACTCCGATAAAATCAGGAGAAATTTTTGCCAATTTGTCTAGATCACCCAGTTTAATTGAACCCGCTAGTGCACATCTAATCCCAGATTTGTGACAAGAACCAACTAATTGGCATAATTCATTAACACTTATATTGTCGAATAAATTTGAACCATCTTTGATAAATGTATCGAGCAAAACAATCTCTCCTTTTGCCTTTATCGTTGCACGAACTAAATCTTGAGGACTCAAACCGTTAATTTTACGCCAATCGGCAAATCCAGATGCAACAAAACAAGATTTTCTATTGGCCATTTCAACAGAGCGCTTAACTGCAGATATCATTTCTACAGCCTGCTCATAAGTCTTCGAGTCATATAATCCAGCCTTCACATATTTAATACCAAGCGAAGCCACTGCATAGCCAGCAAGAGAGGCTGTTCCTGGTTTATGGTATAAGTCTCCGATTGTTGCACTTGTTTCACAATGCATGTTAGGAAAACTATCAATGATGTCCTTCAGTACCCATGGGAAATTTGCTCCTAGAGATCCTTCTGCAGGATTTTTAATATCAAGAATATCGCAACCACTATTAACAGCAATTTGAGCTTCCTCCAAAGATTGTATGCTAACAAGTAATTTCATCAATTTTCTATCATGAACAAATAAACAAGTTGAGTTGATGGTATCATTATTTAATTCTAATGTCAAATCATTGAGTCACACAGAAGGTTAGCACCATTCTTAATGTCTAGTTTAATTATCTTTTACATGATTTAATATCCCGGGAATACTATCAAATCTTTTCTTGCTGGACCGGTGGTCCCTGCTACTATAGGAAATCCCGTTCTTGCCTGAATAAAAGCTAGATAATTGGTGGCATTTTCAGGAAGATCATCTATATTTTTTGCTTGTTTGCAAACTTTTCCATCCCAGCCAGGTAACTCAATATACTGAGGAATAACATCTTTTAAATGATGCAAGCCTGGTTGATATGGCACAATGTTGTCCTGAGAATCTAAATAGTGTGTACAAACTTTTATTAACACATTTTCACTGGCAATATCCAAATGAGTTGCTGCAAGTACTTCAATCCCAGCCATATTCGCATTATACGTAAGCATTGGTAAGTCTATATGAAGGATATCTCGGGGTCTTCCAGTAGTTGTGCCATATTCATGTGCTTCTTCACGCACCCATTTACCCCATTTCTGATCTTGGGTAAGATCATCCGATAAATTTTTTAGATCGATTTGAGTAGGCATATGTCTTGATCCTACGCTTGAAGTATAAGTAGCCTTAAATACGCCAATTCTTTCAGCAATATCCGTAGTTTTCCACATATTAGTTCCTTGAAGAATACCGTTCATTGAAGTATCCGATGCTGCAACATCAGGCCTAGTACCTAACCATGCATGTAATCCCAACGCTTGTGATCCCTCAAAAATAACACCAGAATGTTTATCAAATAGTAACTTTCTATGGAGCGCAAATGTATCCCTTATCATATCCCTTTTTAATAACCATTTTCTTGCACTTTCAAGCCTGTCGAGAAATTTTGTTTTTATTCCAACGAGTCTTAATTTATTTTCCCCCATAATTTTTGTGGCATGAAAATCAGGTACTTGAACAGTGGAAAGATCTTTACCAAATGCAGAAAATTGTAGTTTGTGTTGTTCATATTGCTTGTCAAAAATTTCGTGCCAGTTTTCATTTAGAAGGTCAAAGACTTTTAAACCAAGTTTGTCATAGTGATGAGCATAAGCCAGTGATATTCCTCTTCCCGTTCCACCACTGGTGTGACCATTTCTTTCCCTATTCAGTACTTCTTCCGCTCTTTCAAGATCTGTGGCAAGAATGGCATCTGGTGAAAGCATTATCTTTCCCCTTAAATCGCCTATCTTACTTTCAACATATTCTACTTCTGTTTTTAAATCTTCGGCATTAACAACAACTCCTTTGTCAATAACACCAATTGCCTTAGGGTGCATTACACTTGAAGGAACAAGGTGAAGGGCTAATCTAACACCGTCATTGTTTTCGATAGTATGTCCAGTATCATTTCCTCCCTGATACTTAATTACATATACTTTAGTTACTTGTGGCGTTGCACACAGATCGTCTATTTTATTATCAACAAATCTTCCTTTACCTTCATCTCCCAGTACCGCACCTAAAACAGCCACAGTATTTTTACGAGCTAAATGGGCAAAAATTCTTTTTTCCCCTGGCGGCCAACCAATGAGACGCTGTCCTTGATTATAAATCCTATCAAAGTCTTCGTGAATTCCTATTTGAGGAACAAGTAATCTTTGTTTTTGTAAAAGATGTAATGATTGTGATAATTTTTTTGGCATATTTAATAAATTGTAGATAATATTATAGATATTGTCAATTTAATTTTTACTATCAACTGTTATCAGCGATACATAGGGTTCAACTTTTCAGAAGGGTTAATGCTCTTATTAAAAAGGAAATTATATGAAAAATATAACAACGATTTTCTTTGATATAGACGGAACTTTGGTTGATCATAAAGATGCACAAAATAAAGCAATCGAACAAATCAGAA
>CAYINK010000068.1:0-5931 GCA_964364765.1 uncultured Gammaproteobacteria bacterium | reverse complement strand
CCACCTCATCCGCCGAGCCGCGATCGAACGCATCATTAAACGACGTCTCATGTTGAACCCCGAGGGGAGAGGAGAGGCTGAAAATGTGTTGCGGGAAGTGCTTTGGGCACGCTACTTTTCAAATGGAAGTTTGGGTGGGCAGGACTTGGTCAAAATCCAGGTAATCATAGACAAGTATATTTTCATCAAAAAAACTATTATTACCGGCCGCGATATTGAAACTCAACAGTACTTGGCCGAGTTTCTCATCCAGATGCTCACCTGTGAGATTGAAGAGACCCTTTCACCTGAGGATGCATCTCAATACTCCAGCTTCACCTTTTTCATCTACCAAGTCATGAGAAAGAAGATAAAAATTGAGGGACTCTCTGATGATCAGCGGGATGCCTATTTTTTAGCCGCTTTGGAACGAGCGTATCGTAAAAGTGACATGCCGTATCAACGCTACCATCTCTTCATAACTTTTTATAAACCGGTAGGGGATTATACAATGCCCGAATTAAAAGATTTATCAAATAAACTGCCGAAAATATTTCTCAAAATTGATGAAACGCTCAATAATTCTTTTGTTGATAGTCTCATTCGTTACACCCGAAAACAGCTTCCTTCATTTCTTATCCTTTTCACCATCATCAACGATAAATTTAAAGAAATCATGCCGTTACTTGGTGACAAAAATAAGTTGTGGAGCGAAGTTGAGCAAACGTGCCGAGATAAGTATCAACAACTAAGCTCACGTGTACGGACTTTAGCGGTTCGAAGCTTCATATATATTTTTCTTACGAAGATGATCTTTGCCCTCATTCTTGAGGTTCCTGTTTCTAAATATATTTACGGCGATGTTAATCTAAGATCTGTCATCATCAACTCGGTTTTTCCGCCCATTCTTATGCTTCTCTTTGTATCGTTCTTTAAAGTCCCCGGAGAAGATAACACTAAAAATATTTTTAATAAAATCGTAAACATAATTGACCGTGACACGACATTTGAAACGAGCGTCTCCTATATTCCTAAAAAATCACGAGTGAAGAAGCCCATGCTTATTTTCGGATTTACGATATTCTATACTCTCACATTCATGGTAACGTTATCACTCATTTACGAAGGTCTTTCCTACATCGACTTCAATCTCATCAGTATGAGCGTGTTTGTGTTCTTTGTGAGTATCGTCAGCTTCTTCTCCTACCGCATCCGTCAGATTGTCAATCTTTACCGTCTTGAAGAAAAAGAAGGCGTACTTACTCCCATTATCGATTTTTTCTTTATGCCGATCCTTTCCCTGGGAAAATTCTTCAGTGGAGGGCTAGCCCGGCTCAATTTTCTCATTTTCGTCTTTGACTTTCTTATCGAAGCCCCATTTAAACTCATCTTCGAGGTAGTTGAGGAATGGATTTCGTTTGTACGGAAACGAAAAGACGAGATTATTTAACCTTCAGAATCAACTTAACCCACCAGGGGGTTTCGTCCTTCAACGGTCGTTCTACGATAAAATATTTGGGAGTGGAGGTGGTCCATTTTTTATCATCACACCCAGACCTCTTAACTAACCACCAGTACAAACCGGTTTCAAGATTCATCTCGTTTAATGTGACCGATGTATTTGCTAAGGGTACGCTTACCCGTTTGAAAGGCGATTCAATTTGACGAGGGGGAGTATTCTTCCAGAGATAGAAAGCCTGAGACTCTCCTGCATCACTTTCAAGATTATTCCAAACAATTATTGCTGGATTAATAGATCTATTCGGAGTATTTGAGATTATTTCAGAAACAAAGCAATGCTCTTTTTCATACGTCTCACTCAACACTGTTTTTATCTGTGCAATCGCAGGCCCAGCATCAATGTCTCTTTCATTATAGATGTCAATAAGCTTTGCGGATTCAATCGGGTTATTCAGAGTATTGTTTAATGCCTTTTGCCAATTTGAGGTTTCTTTTATAAGGGGGGAAAATTCCGGAGCCGCCCATGAAATGTAGCCGTTGTTGATGACTGTATCTTTGAGGAGTTTAAAATCCATGGGAGATTCGGCCTTACCATATAAACTCATTCCCGGACGGGAAAACAGCGTAATTGAGGCGCCAATTGCGTCAGTATATTTTGTATCTCCTTCCTCCGCCTCACTCCAGACATGACTGTAGATGCGTTGTTTGGGGAATCCTTGGGAGGCGGCTATGCGGGCCATATCAACAAAATATTTGCTCAGTATTTTTTTTCTCATCTCATGAAGCTCATCTTTACTCCAGTCCTTCTGGGTTCCAAACATATCAAGAATGGCGCGGTAGCCGAAAGGTTTAAAGTTGGCATCCCCCTGTTCGATTGCCCCGTTTAACGTCACCTCGGTTCCTACGGATATACCCGCGAATAGGTAGCCTTTCTTTTTCTCGTTCCATTTTTCAATTTGTTTTGAAATTTCCTGAAGAATTATTAAAAAACGTTCTTTATTCACCCTACTGAAATCTCGACCAATAATATTTGGCGACGGGGCAACGAGGACGTCACCCCCTCCCCAGTTCCGGGTGCTAAATCCCATCGGGTTTTCCCAATCTTTCCAGTCGACATTGAATTTATTATCAGGATTATATCCGTCTATAAATCGTTTGCGGTATGAAGGGTCTCTCAGTTTTTTAAAACCACAAGATGAATAGTTATCATTCATACAACCGGGAATTTGATTCCCGTCTTTGTCCCAGTAGTTCCAAAGCTCGGGCTGTTCATCCCACCACTGTACTCCATTCAATGGCATAAATACGGGGAGATCTTCCTCTTCGGCAATTTCCATAATACGCCGGGCTTGTATGGCATACTTCGATTCAGAAGAGGGAGTATCTTTGGGGAAATTCATGTATTCAAGGAGAGCGCTCCATGCAAGCCGGCGAGTATCATTACCCACGGTCAGATTATTCTTCCATCTTCTCAATTCTGTTTTAATTTGCGGTTTTATTTTTGATTGCCACTCCTTTTCAGGAGCAGACCAGTCGTGGAAGTAGAAATTGGCAAAGTTAATTACGAGATATTGCGGGTCTGTGTCTATTTCAAAGGCAAGAGCTGGTTTGATATTAAGCGCCACGAATATAACTGTTATAAGAGTTATAATAGTTATAATTTTCTTAGACATACTCTATTTTACCTATTCGCAAATAAATTTGCTCAGGATAAACACAATATGATCAATTGGACACAGTTAAAAAAACCTATCATTGGTCTGGCTCCCATGGACGGTATTACTGATCCCGCATTCCGCGAATTGGTTGATAAATATAGTAAACCGGATGTTCTCTTTACCGAGTTTGTGGCAGTTGAAGGGATTACTCACGGAGTTACTAGTCTTTTCAAATGCTTTTTACGGCATAAAACTGAAACTCCCATTATTGCCCAACTATTTGGGTCAGATTTAAAAGCATTTTATAAAGCCACATTTATAGCGGCCGAATTAGGATTTGACGGAATTGATATAAACATGGGTTGCCCTGATAATAATATTATGAAAAAAGGTGGGGGAGGGGCGCTCATCGGAAAGCCTGAACATGCGAAGGACATTGTCAGAGTAGTAAAAGAGGCGGTGAATGATTGGCATGAAGGGAAGACTTTGGAAAGCGCGCATGTTGCCCCGAAGATAATTGAATGGATAAAGTCGCTAACTACTCCCCTACCCATAAAAAGGAATAAGCTTCCCGTGACTGTGAAGACACGGACGGGCCTCGACCATGCAGTTACCGAGTTCTGGATTTCTCACCTACTTGAGGTACAACCTGAGGCAATCACCCTGCATGGAAGAACCTTGTTACAGATGTATAAGGGGTTTGCCGACTGGGAAGAGATAGGAAAAGCATCAAAATTGGTGAAACAAACGAGTACGATATTTTTGGGAAATGGGGATATCAAATCTATGGAGCAGGCAAAAGAACAAATTAAAAAATATAACTTGGATGGTGCTCTTATAGGTCGAGGCGCACTTGGTAATCCCTGGTTTTTCTCAGGAAAAATAGCCTCACAAAAAGAAAGATTTGATGCAATGAGAGAACACTGTGTACTCTATCTAAAATATCGTCCTGAGCTCAAATTATATCCCATGCGTAAACATCTTGCCTGGTACTGTACGGGGTTTGAGGGGAGTCGTGCCATGCGGGATCGTCTTATGAAGGTGGTTGAGTTGTCAGATCTTGACAATCTTCTTCAAAAATGATATACTATAAGCTACTTATGGTATACGAGACAAGGACAGTACAACTAAAAACAGTTAGGCGTAATTGTATTAAGGAAGTTACTCAGATAGACACATTTGTAAGTAAGTTCTTCTTGTTTCTCACTCTCTTTACTTTGACCCTTCTTATTATGCGACTTCTCTTGAAAATTTAGTTGTCATTGCGAGCTAATTATCTTATAGCGAAGCAATCTTAAATGCATTGAGATTGCCGCGTCGCTACGCTCCTCGCAATGACATGTGAAGAAGTTCTTTCAATTTCCCAAGAGCGTCTACGTCATATACTGATACGCAGAATATTTGTGGGTTTATCTTTTTAAACGTTTTTAATTTCTGTACTCTGTCTTTTGGTAATATCAAATCCGATTTGGTTAATAGAAGCAGTTCAGGTTTTTTGAGAAGTTCCAGATTATATGCTCCTAATTCCTCTCTCACCGTTTTATACTCTTTTTCCATAATCGACACATCCCGATCACACGCAACGCAATGAATAAGAAGTTTAACTTTTTCCACATGTTTAAGAAAGCGTATTCCCAACCCGCGTCCTTTTGAAGCTCCTTCGATGAGTCCGGGAATATCAGCCAGAACAATGTCACCCATTGCTCCTAAATTTGGTTCAATAGTGGTAAAAGGGTACGGCGCAACCCGGGCAGTGGCCGCAGTTAATTCATTTAACAAACTACTTTTTCCTGCATTGGGTAGACCGATGAATCCAATATCAGCAATGAGGCGCATGACTGCTTTAAAAGTGCGCACTTCACCCGATTGCCCTTTATCAGCTTGACGGGGACTGCGGTTAGTGGGAGACTTATAAAAATCGTTACCATGCCCACCTTTTCCTCCCTGACAAACCATAATCATGCTTCCATCAGACGGAACGGTAACAATCATACCTGTTGATTGCTCGCGAAGCTCGGTGCCAATCGGGAAGTCGAGTATGAGGTCAGTACCATGCGCGCCCGTCTTGGTCGCACCACCGCCATTTTCTCCTTTCTCTGCCTCGTATTTTGTCTTTTCTGTATATTTATGAAGAGTAGTAAGATTTTTATTTACCCGTACGAAGACATTGCCGCCTTGACCGCCGTCTCCTCCCGAAGGTCCGCTTTTCAGTCCTGGGAAGAAGGAAACATTGCCAGCTCCCCCCTTTCCGCCACTCAAGATAATATAGGCTTCATCTATTAACATGGCTCTATTATACTCTTTTTTCCACTACACGTATATGGTCCCGCGGATTCCAGGCAGGCTTTGCAGTGCATTTAATCCATGTCTCGTTCCCTTTTGCACTGTGAATTTCTTTTGGTTGTATGGTGAGTGATTCGCCCGGCTTAAGGTGAAATGGCTTGCCCTCAACCAGTAAATCCAGCTCACCTTTAAGCACTTCATACGTCTCAGTGATTTTTTCATGGTAATGGGGGACTGTCTGGTCAATTACTGAAACAGCCACACTATAAGCTGGATGCAAATGGGCAGGGTCAATCTCACATAAAATTTCGGTGAGGTTATTCTTGTCATTCAAAATGATTTTCTTTCCAGGATATGTTTTTTTAAGTTCTTCAAGTACTTCGTTAATTTTCATTATTTTGTAAAAATTAAATGTTTATGTAAATATTTGCGTGTAAACCTATCCATATAGCCCATAACAAAAGTGTAAGTTTTGAATGGCATATCATTCAATTTGAAATTTATTTCATCGAGTAATTGTTGTCTTGTATCTATTGTATCACCTCCAATA